>DAOLKI010000164.1:0-6001 GCA_035331665.1 Rhodocyclaceae bacterium | reverse complement strand
CTGAGCAAGGTCCTGCTGCCGGCGGCGGAAACCCCGCCCGCGGCGGCCCCGCGGCGGCCCGCCGCACGCCCGCAGGTATCGCGGCGGGCTTTCGACGAGGACCGGGAGACCGGCCTGTTCGCCTATTCCTCGTCCTTCCCGTCGGCGGCCGGCCAGGGCAGCCCGGCGGCGTTCAGGGAATGGCGCGAATGGGCGGGTGGCGGCGGCGCGGCCGGGGGTGCGGGGGCCAGCGGCGCCTGGGTTGCGGAGGGCGAGGTTCGGGCGACGGACATGCCCCGGGGCGTTCCCGGCTTCCCGGCGGCCGTGCGTCAGGAGATACGGAACGAGGGGGGCGCGCTGACCATCGGCCTCCTGGACGCGGCCGGCCGGCAGGTGGGCGGATGGCGGATGCCCGAGGGCCTGGCGGGGCCCCTGGTGCTGGAGGACGGGTCCCGGTTAACCGTGACGGACTCCGGGGTCGAGATGCGCTCGGAGGGGGGCGTCGCCCTCGCCTGGCGGGACGCGGGCGGGGAGGTATGGCAATCCCTTGCGTCCGATTCGACCGGGGGCGGCGCAGGGGCCCGGGAAGGGGCGGACGGCGGGGGGGCAGGCCAAGGCGCGGACAGTGCCGGCGGCGACGCCGCCCGTGCCTGGGACGGAGGGGCGGAAAACGCCGGGGACGAAGGCGACGGCGGCGGCAGCAGCGACGACGGCGGCACCACCTACTGACGCAGACCTGCCTGCACCCCGCGGTCCGTCGGCGCCGTTTCGCCCCCCGATTCCGGCGCTTCGTCGCAGGGTTCGCGACAGGCGGCGCCCGTCTCCCTAGCATGGGCAGCGTCGAAATACAGGAGACCCCCATGAACGACCCCATCACCCGCCGTCGCCTGCTGGCCGGCGGCCTTTTCCTCCTCGCGAGCCTGGCCCTTCCGTTGACCGCTGCGCCTGCCGCCGCCCAGGCGCCGGGCTTCGACGACGCCGTGCGCCTGTTCCAGCAGGCCCAGGCGGGGGCCGACGCCGGGCGCGCCCGCGACGCCTTCGCGGCGCTGGCGAAGACCGACCCGTCGCAACCGCTCTACGCGGCCTACGAGGGTGCCGCCGGCGCCATGATGGGCGGCCAGGCCTGGATGCCCTGGAACAAGCTGCGCCACACCGAGGCCGGCCTCGAGCGGATCGACCAGGCGCTCGCGCTCCTCAAGCCCGAGCACGATCGGCAGGCCGTCGGCGGCACGCCCTCCGCCTTCGCGACCCGCGTGGTGGCGGCCAACACCTTCCTCGCCGTGCCCGATGCCCTGTTCCATCGCCGTGCCGCGGGCCGCAAGCTGCTGGCCCAGTTGCAGGCGACCCCGGGCCTCGCGACGGCCCCCGCGCCGGCGCGCGCCGCGGTATTGCTGGTGGCGGCCCGGGCGGCCCGCGCCGAAGACAGGGCCGCCGACGAGCAGCATGCCCTCACCGAAGCCCTCGCGCTGGTGCCCGAGGGCTTCGATGCCGGACAGGCCAGGAAACGCCTCAAGGAGATCGCGAAATGAACGGACCCGTACTGCAGATGGAAGCGGTCACCAAGACCTACCGGGTGGGCGAGGACCGGGTGGCGGCCCTGAAGGCCGCCGACCTCACCGTCGCGGCAGGCGAGCTGGTCGCCCTGACCGGACCCTCCGGCAGCGGCAAGAGCACGCTGCTCAATCTCTGCGGCCTGATCGACATGCCGGATTCCGGAAAGCGCCGGGTGGCCGGTCAGGACGTGGACGGACTGGACGAGAAGCGGCTTACCTGGCTGCGCCGGGAAAACGTTGGCTTCGTCTTCCAGTCCTACAACCTGGTGCCGGTCATGACGGCCTTCGAAAACGTGGAATACCCGCTGCTGCTGTTGGGCATGGCACCGGCCGAGCGCCGCCGGCGTGTGCTCGACTGGCTGGGCCGGGTGGGCATCGCGGAATTCGCCGATCGCCTCCCCGACGCCCTGTCCGGGGGCCAGCGCCAGCGGGTGGCCATCGCCCGGGCCCTGGTCAAGACCCCCGCCGTCGTGGTGGCCGACGAGCCGACGGCGAACCTGGACTCGGCCACCGCCAAGGACGTGGTGGACCTGCTGCACGCCCTGGCCCGCGACCAGGCGTCCGCCGTGGTCGTCGCCACCCACGATCCGCGCATGGCCGATCGCTGCGACCGGGTGTTGCGCCTCGAAGACGGGGAGATCAAGCCATGAGATGTGGATTTCACTGCACGGGCGCCAGGGCGTCAATGGCGCCCGGCCGTCATGGCGGCCGTACCGGTGCCGGCCTCGCCGATGCCGCCCCACCCACCCGCGTCGGGACGTGCCTGCGCGCCCCTTCGCACCTTTGCGACTTTGCGTCGGAGGATTCCCGGCCATGAAATGGATGCTTTTCGCATGGAAGAACGTGTTGCGCAACCGGCGCCGTTCCCTGACCGCCATGCTGATCACCGCGGTGGGCGTCGCGGCGGTGCTGATCGGCGGCGGGTTCGCCCTCTACACCTACGAATCCCTGCGGGAGATGACCGCCCGCGACACGGGTCACGTGGTGCTGGCCCACGCCAAGTATTACGAGGGCGACGAGGACGTGCCGCTGCAGAACGGCCTGGCCGGGGCCGCGGAACTCCGCGCGGCCCTGGCGCAACTGCCCGGCGTGAAGGCCGTGCTGCCGCGGGTGGCCTTCTCCGGCCTCATCTCGAACGGCGACAAGTCGGCGGTGTTCGTGGGCAGCGGCGTGGATCCCGACCCGGAATTCCGCCTGCGCGGGCCCCAGATGAACTTCACGGAGGGCGAGGCGCCCGCCGCGGACGCGCCCGTGCCGGAGGTGGTGCTGGGGGCCGACCTGGCGCGCCTGATGAAGGCGAAGCCCGGAACTTCCCTGACCCTCCTGGCCACCACGACGGAAGGCAACCTGAACGCCATGGACGTGGTGGTCAAGGGGATCGCCTCGGTCGGCGTGCCGGAGGTGGACAAGCGACTCGTCATCGCGGACATCGCCACGGCGCAGCGTCTGCTGCTCACCGACAAGGTGAGCACGCTGTCGATCTACCTGCGCGACACCGAAGGGACGGGTTCCGTCGCAGCGGCCCTGCGCACCGCCCACCCGGACAAGGCCGTGCGCACCTGGGCCGATCTGGCCGTCTTCTACCAGGCCGTGCGGGCGCTTTACAACCGCATCTTCGGCATCCTCGGCGCGATCATGGTGGTGATCGTCGTGTTCGCCATGGCCAATACCCTGGGGATGGCGGTCATGGAGCGGACCCGGGAAATCGGCACCCTGCGCGCCATCGGGACGCTCCCCGGCGAGATCGTGCGCAATTTCGTCCTCGAAGGCGCGATGATCGGGGCGATAGGGGCGGGCGCCGGCATGCTGGCGGCCGCTACCGCGACCGTCGCCCTGGCCTTCTCGGACCTGCAAATGCCGCCGCCACCGGGCCGTTCGGTCGGCTACCCGTTGCTGGTCAATTTCTCGTCCGAGCTCTATGTCACGGTCCTGACCGTCGTGGTCCTGGTCGCCGCGCTGTCGGCCTGGACCGTGAGCCGCAAGGCCGCGCGCAAACCCATTCCGGAGGCCCTCAGCCATGTATGACAAGAATCTCGCCCGCATCCTCGCCGCCCTGGCCGGCACCTGCCTTCTGCTCTTCCACGTGCCCGGCCGGGCGGCCGACGTGAAGGCCCTGCTCAAGGAGGCCGACGCCTACCGCATGGTCGGCGACACCGCCCGCGTGGAGACGGAGGTACGCCTGTCGAAGAACGGCAACCTGGACAAGGAACGCCGCTACGCGGTCTACGTGAAGCCGGGGCGCCGTTCCCTGGTCGTGTTCAAGTCGCCGTCCGAGCGCGGCCAGAAGATGCTGATGGTGGGCGACGACTTCTGGCTGGTGATGCCCACCAGCCAGCGGCCGGTGCGCATCACGCCGATGCAGAAGCTGCTCGGTGACGCCTCCACCGGTGACATCGCCACGCTGACCTGGGCCGAGGATTACGACGGCAGCGTGGTCGGGGAAGAATCCGCGGAGGGCGTGCCCTGTTTGAAGCTCGACATCGCGGGCCAGCGCAAGGGAGTCACCTATCCCCGCATCGTCCTCTACCTGGCGAAAGCGGACCACCGCCCGGTGCTGGCCGAACTCTACGTGGCCTCGGACAAGCTGGCCAAGGAAGCGCGCTTCCGCATGGAGACGGCGGATGGCCGCCGGCAGGTTTCGGCCATGGTGCTCACCGACCGCCTGCAATCGGGCCGGGAGACGGAGATCCGCTACCTGTCGCGCAAGGCCAAGGCCCTCGGCGACGAGTTCTACAACCCGGCATTCCTGATCCGGGCGGAGATCGAGGAATGAGACACATCCTCCGGCCCGGGTCCGCAGGGATGGTTCTCGCCCTGGCGCTGGCAGGCGGAGCCTGGGCGGCCGACGACGACGCGGCGCGCGAATTCGCGTGGCGTAGCCGGCTGGTGCCCGAATTCCACGCATTGCGGGGCGACTCGCCGTTTTCGGCCGGCCTGCCGCTCACGGCATTCGGCCGTGAGCGGGCGAGGTTCGAGCAGGAGGCCAAAGGGCGCCTGGGTCCGATCAATCTGCTGCTTACCGCCCAGGGGACGGCGATGGATGGCCGGGAGCCGGTCGCCAGGGCCATCGCCAACGAGGCTTACGCCGATTTCGGTAGCGGGGCCGACCGGTTCACGCTCGGAAAGAAGGTGATGTCGGGCGACGTGGGCTACGGTTTTCGTCCCCTGGACGTGATCCAGCGCGATACCCGGCGCCAGCTGTCCCCGCCGGCCCTGGAAGGGGTTCCGGTCGGCGTCTGGGAACGCTTCAGCGCCGACGAGGCCTGGTCGCTGGTCTATGCGAACCCCGGCCATGGCAGGCGCGGGCAGGCCCGCCAGGACGAGGCGCTGGCGGTGCGCTACTTCCGGCGCGCCGGGGCTGCGGACCTGCACGCCGTGGCACGCCTGTCGGGACGCAACGGTGCCGAGGTCGGTGCGGGATTCGCGGCCGTGCCGGAAGAGGCGCTGGAATTGCACGCCTCCGTCCTCGTCCAGCGGCGCGGGGAGAGGTTGGCCGTTCCCGTCCTGGCCGGGCGGGCGCTGCTCGACCCGAACCGGGTCCAGGCGACCGACAGCATCCGCGCGCCGTGGCGCGCGCTCGCCGGGTTCACCTGGACCTGGGAGGGCGGTTGGTCGCTGCTGGGGGAGGCCTGGTGGGACGGGACGGCACCGCTGCGCGGAGACTGGAAGCGGCTGTTCGCCCAGGCGGCGGTACGCCGGATGCTCGCCGGCATTCCCGGGGTGTCGGCCGGAGCGGTTGCGGGCACGACCGCCCTTGCAACCCGTCTCTACGAGGTGGAGAACCTGCAACGGCGCAATCTGCTCGGACGCCTTTCCTGGACCGACCCATCCGGGGACGGCTGGTCGTCGGCCCTGGAATTGCTGGTGACGCCGGAGGACCGGGGCCGCGTGGCGACCTGGTCGGTGGGCCGGGAGGTCGGGGCATGGAAGATCGAGGCGGGACTGCGCCGCTACGCCGGGGCGGCGGGGTCCGCATGGCGGATGTTCCCGGAGCGGGGGGCGGGTTTCGTCGCCGTGAGTGTTGCCTACTGAGCCTACCCCCGGGAATCCGCTGCGCGGATTGCGCCCCTCAAGGGGCCAAGAAAACGCGCGGCGGCCCTGCGTTTTCTTGCGAGCCAGCAAACTGCGGTTGCCCGTTCGCGCCGAAAGAATGCGGTCGAAGCACAGCCGCACAGCGCTGACAGAGGAGAATCATCGACTTGCCGAGGCCGCCGCATTCGCCCGATGGCGGCGCAAAGGCAATGCGCAAGTCCCGGATGCTCTGCATTTCTCCTTGTCTGCGTGCCCCCGTGGTGAGGTTTCCAGACCGAAGAACACCGGGGCACCCGACCGGCACGGCGTTTCCTGGCCCCGGCGGCGGCTCCGGCCCGGCGGGTGGTTTCGCGGCAAAAAAAACCCCGGCGCGAGGCCGGGGTCGAAACCAACCCCTGGCGGGGCTGGAGGAGGAGACGATACGGTGTTGCTCAGGC
>DAOLKI010000163.1:0-6043 GCA_035331665.1 Rhodocyclaceae bacterium | reverse complement strand
TCAGCCATGTTGAACCTCCTTGAACAAAGTAACAGGAAAGAAACACCACTACAGCAACCCGTCTGGGCTAGCACGGATTATTCAACGCCCTCAAGCGATTGAAAGCGATGAATTCGTCGCGTTTTTCCGCCCATATCACCAACCAAAATCGATGAACGCAAAGACGCGGAAGACAGGCAAATTTCCAATGGCATGGCATCGCGGAAGCACATGGGTTCGCGCGGGATTACTCGCGCATGCCTGACCGGCCCGCCATGCGGGCAGCTTCGGGATACCTCTGGTACACATCCGCCGCGGGTATCGGCATGCGGGCGCATGCCTTCCGAAATGAGGTGGCGTTATTCTTGATCGGAGAGGGGAGCGGCGGCTCTGAATGGGCAGCGTTCGACGTGGGTCGTTTCGACTGTGACGGGTTTCGCCGCATTCAGTGCCTCCTGAATCGTTGCATCGGGAACCTCGGCGACCACCGCACCACCGGTGGGGCCCGGCCATTACCTACTAGATATAGTAGGAGGCCTGTCGAACGCAACTAATTGTAGTGGGGCAAAAATTGAACCGCAAGCTTTTTCTGCCGTTGCACCTGAAGCCGGCATCGTCACATCGCACGACCGACCGCCTTCATCGACCCGCTTCGGGAGCCCGCGCGATGCGATGCCAATCGAAACACGGCCCCGGGTCCGTCTTGCGGCCAGGCGCGATGTCCGAGTGGCCGACGATATCGGCGATGGGGAAACGGGAGCGCAGGCCCGCGATCAACGACCCGAGGCGAGCGTACTGGGGCTGCTCGAAGGGCCGTTCGTCGCAACCTTCGAGTTCTATCCCGACGGAAAAATCGTTGCAGCGTTCGCGCCCGTTCCAGCAGGACACACCCGCGTGCCATGCGCGGCGCAGGCACGAAACGAACTGGACCAAGGTACCGTCGCGGCGGATGAGGAAATGCGCCGAGACGCGCAGATCGGAGATGGCACGGAAATAGGGATGCTCATCGGGCACCAGCGTATTGGTGAACAGGCGTTCGATTGCGTCGCCCCCGAACCGGCCGGGCGGAAGGCTGATCGCGTGGATCACGACGAGTTCGACGGCCACGCCGGGGGGGCGTTCATCCGCGTTCGGTGAGGGGACGCGGTGCGCCAGCGTGGCGTACCCGTCCTCGTCGATGGCCGTCTCAGGCGGGTCAGAGTTCCCGGTCATTGAGTCCCAGCCGCTCCATCCTGTAGCGGAGGGAACGGAAGGTGACCCCCAAGAGTTTTGCCGCGGCCGTGCGGTTGAATCGCGTCCGCTGGAGCGCATCAAGGATGGCGAGTTTCTCCACCTTGTCCAGATAATCCTGAAGCGGCCCCTGGCCGGCCGGGGGAATTTCCTCGCCCGGAATAGGCGCCGGCTCCAGGTTCAAGTCGGTGACGTCGATGACTGCGCCCGCATGCAAGGCGAGGGCGCGCTCGAGAATGTTCTCCAGTTCCCGCACGTTCCCGGGAAAGGAATAGTCGGCCAGAGCCCGTACGGCCGCAGGCGTCAGCCGCGGTGCATCCGCTCCCGAGGCGGCGGACAGCCTCTGCAAGGCGCGCTCGGCGATCGGCGCGATATCCTCCCGGCACTCCCGCAGTGCCGGCATGCGGATGCCGATCACCTCCAGTCGATAGAAGAGGTCCTGGCGGAATCGTCCCTCATCGACGAGTTTCCGCAGGTCCTTGTGGGTCGCGCTCAGTATGCGGACATCCACGGGGTCCTCACCCGCCGCGCCGATCTTGCGCACCCTTTTTTCCTGGATGGCACGCAGCAGTTTTACCTGCATCGCGAGCGGAAGGTCCGCGACCTCGTCGAGGAACAGCGTTCCACCATCGGCGGCCTGGAAGAATCCGTCGCGGTCGGCGTCGGCCCCCGTGAATGCACCCTTCCGGTAGCCGAAGAACTCGCTCTCCATCAGGTTCTCTGGAATCGCGCCGCAATTGACGGCAACGAAAGCACGGTCCCGGCGCGCGCCCAGCCGGTGGATCATCTGCGCGGCGAGTTCCTTGCCGCTGCCCGACTCACCCCGTATATGGACGGGCGCTTGGCTGCGGGCGACGCGCCCGATCAGCTCCCGCACCTCCTTCATCGCTGCCGATTCCCCGAGCAGCGCAGGTTCGCCCGGCTGTTCGTCATTCTGCCCTGGCTCCGGAAGGCGCAGCGCCGTCTTCACGAGGGCGCGCAATTGGTCCAGGGATACCGGTTTGGCCAGGTAATCGAAGGCCCCGGCTTTCAGCGCGGATACCGCGTTTTCCATGCTCCCGTGAGCGGTGATGACGGCGACCGGAAGGTCGTGGCAATGCTCCGCGATGTACCGGACGAGATCCAGGCCATCACCGTCCGGAAGGCGCATGTCCGTCAGGCAAAGCTGGTAGGGTTCGCGCGCCAGCAGTTCCCTGGCCTCGGCGGTTGTCGCCGCACAATCGGCCGCCAGGCCCATGCGGGCCATGGAGAGATCCAGCAATTCCCGGATGTCGGCTTCGTCGTCGACGATCAGGACGCGCCCGCCGCCCCGCCCTCGTCTTTCCTGTCTTCCGGACATGAATCTCCCCGGGCCATAAGTCTGAAATGGGCGCCGCCGGTTTCCTCGACGATCTCGAGGGAGGCCCCGTTCGCCTCACAGAGTTCCCTCGCAATATACAAACCCAAACCGGTCCCGGCGCCATGGGTCGTAAAAAAAGGTTCGAACACTTGGCTGCGCCGCGCCGGTTCGATGCCGGGTCCGTCGTCGATAACGTGCAACTCGCAGTGTCGTGCGGACGGATGCATGTGGGCCTCGAGCCGAACGCTGCCCGGCCCGCCACGGCAATAGCGGAGGGCGTTCACTATCAGGTTCCACAGCACGCGGTTCAGATGCGACCGGTCGAAACACAGGACCGCGTCCGGCTCCACCCGCGTGACGACGGCAGTACGCGCACGCTCGTCATGGATCGCGAATTCCTCGACGAATGCGGCGACGAATTGAGCGAGTGGAATGGACTCCGGGACGGCGCGGTCCCGCCGCCCGAGCTCCAGGACCTCCGCGACCAGCCGATTCAGGCGCTGAGTATTGTCGCCGATGATCCTCGTCAGGCGAACCTGCATCTCTCCGCGCTTCTCGCTGCTCAGCAACTCGGCGGCCTGGCTGATGGCGGACAGCGGATTGCGGATCTCGTGAGCGAGATTCGCGGTCAGTCGGCCCAAAGCGGCGAGTTTCAACTGCTGCGCCTGAATCTGGGCCTCCGCGAGATCCTCCAGGTAGATCAGGGCGATGTCTCCTTCCCCGGCATGGAGGAATCGCACCCGTATCAATCGCCCGGAGCCCGGGACCCGCAACAGGTCGCGCTCGTCCGTCTGTCGGCCCTGCCAGGCCGCGAATTTCTCCGCAAGCACGGCCGACAGCGACGCGAGGTCCGGGTCCTGCGGCGCCTGCACTTCCAGCAGCGTTTCGGCCCGGGGGTTGAACTGCCTGACCCGCCCGTCCCCCTCGACCACCAGGATCCCATCCTGCATGTCCTGGATAATGCGTTCATTGACCCGCAGTTGCGCCGCCAATGCCGCCCCCCGGCGATTGGCCAGTTCCTCGTTGGCCACCACTCGACGGGCGAGGAGGCGGGCCGTCACCGCCATGGCGAAGAAGCCGATGCTGGTGATGCCGGCTTGCACGAAATCTCCCGGATCGGCTCCGTAACGCAACACGCGGTCCGCATGCTCCAACAGGATCGCCACGGTGGCGAGGGCCGAGAAGAACAGGGCAAGACGACCTTGCCCGACAAGACCGGCCCCGGCAAGAATGACCAGCAGCGTGTAGCTCATGCCGCTGCGCAGGCCCCCGCTAAGGTGCATCATCACCGTCAGGCAAACGATGTCGGCCACCACCTCCAGCGTCAGGAGCAAGTCGAAGGGGAGCCGCCGAAACTGGGCCAGACCAAAGAACAGCAGTGCGACGACCGCGTAGATGGCACCCGTCACCAGGAAGAGGCGCGGACTCTCCGCGCCGAGATTGATGCTGCCGCCGTAAAAGGCGACGGCCGCCACGAAGACTATCGCCGAGGCCAGTCGGTACAGGTTGAAGTACCACAGGGACCGCCAGAAGGTTTCAGGCATTTCGCGCCCGATGGCAGTCCAGGGGCGGGCGTCCATCATCGAGGTCCGGCCGTTCTATGGGCCTCGCAGCAGTAGGGGGTACCATCACCGGAGCGGATGGATTCCTTCTCCGGCAGGAATATGCCGCACGCCGCACAGGAAACCATCCGTTCGGGACTTCCGGACACGGGTCCGGCCGTCCCTCGCGCCGGGCGACGGACCAACAGGTACACACCGACGGCCAACAGAATCAGCAGAAGCCACTTGATCATGGAATGCCCGATGCAAACGCGCAAAGAATCCATCGTCATGGAGATCCGCAGCATCCCCGACGCTGCAAACGCCTGTCCGCGATTTTAAACGCAATCCTTCGAAACCCCTGCCTCATGCACGGCCGGGCCCGCAGTCCGGGGCGCCCGCCAAGAGCATTCCGTTATCATGCATCGGACGGTCCGGCCGATGCTCTGAGGGGCGAGTCCGGGCGAGACGGCCGACGCACCGGGTCAGGGAATGACGGGGCCCGAAGTACGTCCCGATCCGCCGCCCCCCGGAGAAGACCGGCGGGGCGGACACATTTCCGATGAAATCCATTGACATGTCAATTCCGCGACCGCCCTTCCGCGCCAGGCCAAGGCCTGGTTGGGGCCCGTCCGTATTAGTCCATCGCGAAAAGGCGTCCTCGCCCACCCATCCCGGGTGGCAGATCGGGCAATATTGGTTGGGTCCCGGGACCACTTCGCGACACTCCGGATTCCTGCGGGACTTCAACAGCCCCCCGCGCCGTCAGGGTCCCATGGGCGGCCGATAGGGCAACGCCGACTCGGGCGATTTCGCGAGGACTTGGGGCCCGGTCGAAAACGGGAAAAGGTCGCGCCAATGTACCGCAGGCGCCAAGGCGCAGGACCTTGGACGCTACGGTGATCTTGCGGCAGTCTTGGTCGGGGTGAGAGGATTCGAACCTCCGACTCCTGCGTCCCGAACGCAGTACTCTACCAGGCTGAGCTACACCCCGACGGCCATGTTTCCCGGCGCGGACTTCGGTACCGGGATGGCAGCCGCGAAACGCGATCAGTGATTGCGTGTCACGGCGAAAGTCGGCAATTCTAGCAGGAGGTCGCGGTATTGCGAAGGGGGAAGTCCTTGAATCGCATTCCGCGCGATTTCGGCCTCCTCGCAGGCCCGCTTCCGGGCCTCATCCAAGGCGCCGGTTGCGCGGATCGCCGCGAGCACTTCGGGAAACGCCTCCCGTCCCCCGTCGACAATGGCCCGGCGGACCACTTCGGCTTCCGCTGGACTGCCAACCTTCATCGCGTGGATGAGCGGCAGGGTCGGCTTTCCTTCGGCCAGGTCGTCACCGAGATGCTTGCCGGTGTCCGCCTCGGCGCCCGAGTAGTCCAGGATATCGTCCACGAGTTGGAAGGCCGTACCCAGATGCATGCCGTAATTGCCCAGGGCGTCTTCGGTCGCGCGGTCGACACCGGTGACGATGCCTCCGAGCCGCGCGGCCGCCTCGAATAGCTTTGCGGTCTTGAAACGGATGACCTGCAGGTATTCCTCGACGCCGATCTCCGCGTTGTGGCAATTCATCAATTGGAGCACCTCCCCTTCGGCGATCACGTTCGTCGCCTCCGAGAGAACCTCCATAACTCTCATGCTGCCGACGGAAACCATCATCTGGAACGCCCGCGAATACAGGAAGTCGCCAACGAGAACGCTGGCAGCGTTGCCGAACAGCGCGTTGGCGGTCTCCCGGCCGCGCCTCAGGTCGGATTCATCCACCACATCGTCGTGCAATAGCGTGGCTGTGTGGATGAACTCGACCACCGCGGCCAACTCGTGGTGATTCGTGCCCCGGTAACCGAAAGCGCCCGCCACGAGCAACACCAACCCGGGACGCATGCGCTTTCCGCCACCGGCAATGATGTACTCGGCCACCTGACGGACCAGGACCACCTCCGAATGGAGGCGCACG
>DAOLKI010000162.1:0-6075 GCA_035331665.1 Rhodocyclaceae bacterium | reverse complement strand
TCGCCAGCCCGCGGCGCATGCCCAGCATGGCGGGCTTCGGCCTCGAGGTCTGCGGTTATCTGTCGCCGGCCGAGGCCGGGATCTGAAGGGGAAGGAATGCCATGAGCCAGTGCAAGGACGTGCGGGAAATCGAGCCTGACCTGCAGGGCGCCGCCCTGCGCGTCGGCATCGTCATGAGCCGCTTCAATCGGGACGTGGGGGAGGGGCTGCTGTCCGCCTGCTGCCGGCGCCTGGGCGAACTCGGCGTGAAGCCGACCCACGTGACCATCGCCACGGTACCCGGAGCCCTCGAACAGCCGCTGGTCCTGCAGACCATGGCCCAGAGCGGGCGCTTCGACGCCCTCGTGGCGCTGGGCTGCGTGATCCGCGGCGAGACCTATCATTTCGAGGTGGTCTCCAACGAATCGGCGCGGGGCGTCACCGACGTGCAGCTCGCCACCGGCATCCCGATCGCCAACGGCATCCTGACCACAGAGGACGACGACCAGGCCCTGTCGCGCATGGACGTCAAGGGTAGCGAGGCGGCCGAGGCGGCAGTGGAGATGGCCAACCTGCTGCGGGCGGTGAAGTGACGGCACAAGCGCCCGCGGGCGGGCGTCCGAACGCCGGCCGGAAACCTCCTTCCCCTCGCCGGCGGGCGCGGGAATTCATCGTCCAGGGCCTCTACCAGCACCTGGTGGGTGGCCAGGACGAGGCGGCCATCCGGGCCCAGGCGGAGGAGGCCGAGGGTTTCGACAAGGCCGACCGGAGGTTGTTTTCGACGCTGCTGCCAGAGGTGCTGGACCGGGAGGCCGAATTGGAGGCCCTCCTGTCGCCCCTCGTGGATCGCCCCTGGGGCGAGGTCTCGCCGGTCGAGCGCGGCATCCTGCTGTTGGGCGCCTGCGAGCTGGCACGCCATCCGGAAACGCCGTTCCGGGTGATCATCAACGAGGCCATCGAGCTCGCCAAGACCTATGGCGGCGCCGACGGCCACAAGTTCGTCAACGGCGTGCTCGACAAGCTGGCGCCGCAACTGCGCACCGACGAGGTCGGGCGCACCTGACGGCCACCCGCGGCCGAAACGGCCTCGCGCGCAGGTCCCGCCCTCCCCATGCCTTCGGAATTCGTCCTCATCGACCGGTATTTCCGCCGACCCACCGGGCACACGCAGCTGGGCGTGGGGGACGATGGCGCCCTGATCCGCGCGACCCCGGGCACGGAACTCGTCGCCTCGACGGACATGCTCGTATCGGGCACCCATTTCCTGCCCGACACGGACCCGGAGGCCCTCGGCTGGAAGGTGCTCGCCGTCAATGTCTCCGACATGGCGGCCATGGGGGCGGAGCCGCGTTGGGCCCTGTTGGCCGCCGCATTGCCGGCGGCCACGGAGTCGTGGATCGAGCGCTTCGCGGCCGGATTCTTCGCCTGCGCGTCGGCCCATGGCGTCGACGTGATCGGCGGCGACACGACCCGGGGACCCCGCAACTTCTGCGTCACCATCCTCGGGGAAGTGCCCCAGGGCCAGGCCCTGCTTCGATCCGGCGCCCGGGCGGGTGACGAAGTCTGGGTTTCCGGCACGCCGGGGCTCGCCGCCCTGGGACTCGCCCATTTGCAGGGCCGGTGCGTGCTGGCCGACGACGTTCGCGACCGGTGCGTGGGCGCGTTGCAAAGACCGCAGCCCCGGGTCGCCCTGGGGATCGCCCTGCGTGGCCTGGCCACCGCCGCCATCGACGTTTCCGATGGTCTCCTGGGGGACCTTGGGCACATCCTGGACGACTCGGGGGTCGGTGCCGAATTGAGTCTGGAAGCCATGCCCGGCGCGGCGCTGGCGGCGGCTGGCGACGCCGAGCTGGGCCGTCGATGCCTTCTGGCCGGCGGGGACGACTATGAACTGGTGTTCACGGCGCCGGCGGGGATGACGGCCCGGATCGAGAGCTTGTCGAGTCAAATCGGGTTGGCGCTCACTCGCATCGGAACCGTTGTCACGGAACATCCTTCCCGGAGCATCGTCAGGGATGCCCGCGGCCGGGCCTGCGACGTCGGGCAAGCCGGATACGACCATTTCGCGTCATGATCCCGATGGCCAAGGCCCCGCCGCCTCCCCTCGGATTCCTGCTGCGGCACCCGGCCCACCTGGTGGCCTGCGGGTTCGGCAGCGGCCTTTCCATTTTCGCGCCCGGGACCGCGGGAACCGTCTTTGCCTGGGCGACGTATCCGCTGCTGCGGCTAGGCATCCCCGGCGACCTGAATTTCGCCCTGTTCCTGGTCCTGATGTTCGCCTTGGGCGTCCACGCCTGCCAGGTGACCGGCCGGGCTTTGGGCGTCGTGGACCACGGCTCCATCGTCTGGGACGAGATCGTCCCCTTCTGGGGAGTGCTGCTCATCGCGCCGCAGGCCATGGTCGATACGCCCCACGGCGCCCTCCTGTCGGTCGGCGGACTCGCCTGGCAGACCGCCGCCTTCTTCCTGTTCCGCTTTTTCGACATCGTGAAACCGCCCCCGGCTTCCTACTTCGACCGCCAGGTGAAGAACGGCTTCGGGGTCATGATGGACGACGTGGTGGCCGCCGGCTACACGGTACTGGCCCTGGCGGTGGCGAAGGCCCTGATCGGCTGACATGGATACCGACCTGATCGAACTCTCGCGGCGCCTGGGTGAAGCCTTGGGGCGCCAGGCACTGACGCTGGTGACGGCGGAGTCCTGCACCGGCGGCTGGGCCGCCCAGGTGGTGACCCATACGGCGGGGAGCTCGGGGTGGTTCGAGCGCGGCTTCGTGACCTATTCGAACGCAGCCAAGGTCGGGATGCTCGGGGTGTCGGATGCGACGATCGCCCGGCACGGCGCGGTGAGCCCGGAAACCGCCGCGGAAATGGCCGCCGGCGCACTGACTCATTCCAATGCCATGATTTCATTGGCAATTACGGGAATCGCCGGGCCCACGGGTGGCTCACCGGATAAGCCAGTGGGCACCGTATGCTTCGCTTGGTGCGGCCGCGGCAGGACGCCGGACACCGACCGGCAGGTCTTCCCGGGGGACCGGGAGTCGGTGCGCCGCCAGGCGGTGGTTCATGCCCTCGAAGGGGTGTACCGACGGTGGGGAATGTAGCCGCAGTCGCGCTCGCAAAAACTGTGCCACACATGCGATAATCGATTCGCGACACGAAAGGACACGAAATGGACGACAACAAGGCAAAAGCCCTCCAGGCCGCCCTGGCCCAGATAGAAAAACAATTCGGCAAGGGCTCCATCATGAAGATGGGCGAAGGCCAGATCGAAAACGACCTGCAGGTGGTTTCCACCGGCTCCCTCGGGCTCGACATCGCCTTGGGCGTCGGCGGCCTGCCGCGCGGCCGGGTGGTCGAGGTCTACGGCCCCGAATCCTCGGGCAAGACGACGCTCTGCCTGCAGGTGGTGGCGGAAGTCCAGAAGCTGGGTGGCACGGCGGCCTACATCGACGCCGAGAACGCCCTCGACCCCATCTATGCCGGCAAGCTCGGCGTGAACGTGCCCGATCTGCTGATCTCCCAGCCGGATACGGGAGAGCAGGCCCTGGAGATCGCCGACATGCTGGTGCGCTCGGGCGGCGTGGACGTGATCGTCATCGACTCCGTGGCCGCCCTGGTGCCCAAGGCCGAGATCGAGGGCGAGATGGGCGACCAGCTGCCGGGGCTGCAGGCCCGGCTCATGAGCCAGGCCCTGCGCAAACTCACCGGCAATATCAAGCGCACGAACACGCTGGTCATCTTCATCAACCAGATCCGCATGAAGATCGGCGTCATGTTCGGGAACCCGGAGACGACCACCGGCGGCAACGCGCTGAAGTTCTACGCTTCGGTGCGCATGGACATCCGTCGTACCGGCGCCATCAAGAAGGCCGAAGAGGTGATCGGCAACGAGACCAAGGTCAAGGTGGTCAAGAACAAGGTGGCGCCGCCGTTCCGGGAGGCCCATTTCGACATCCTCTACGGCGAGGGGATTTCCCGGGAAGGCGAGATCCTCGACCTGGGCGTCGAGCAGAAGATCGTGGAGAAGTCTGGCGCCTGGTATGCCTACAAGGGCGAAAAGATCGGCCAGGGAAAGGACAACGCGCGGGATTTCCTGAGGGAACATCCGGCAACGGCGGTGGAGATCGAGAACCGGGTTCGCGAGGCCATGGGCGTCGCCGCGTTGCCCGCCGGCGCGGCCGAGGCGGCCTGATCGGGGCCATGTCGATCACCGCTCGTGAATGAACTGAGGCAGGCGGCGATACGGCTGCTGGCCCGGCGGGAATTCAGCCGGGCGGAGATCGCCCGCCGCCTTTCGGCCCTCGGCACCTCGGAAGAAATCGACCAAGTGCTTTCCGAACTGCAGGCTTCCGGACTCCAGTCCGACACGCGCTTCGCAGGCGCGTGGCTGCGCGGCCACGCGGCCCGGCACGGCCTTTCCCGTCTTCGCCAGGATCTGCGCCAGCGGGGAATCGCGGAATCGGATATCGACGCGGAATTGGCCGGCGCCGGCCTGCCGCCGGAACTCGAACGCGCCCGGGACATCTGGTCCCCCCGCCGATGCAAGGGAGTGGGCACGCCAGGCGCGCTTCCTGCAGAGTCGCGGATTCTCGACCGACGTGATCCGACGCCTGTTGCGGGAGTTCACGGCATGAGCGCCTGGCGGGTCGGTCCGGGTGGGCCGCATCGTGCGTGCGCAACGGTGCGGCGGCGGCGGTTCGTCGCCCGCCGCGACGACGGGATTCGGGGAAGCATCGCCGGATGAGCCGCCTGACCGCCAACAACCTGCGCAAGCGATACAAGTCCCGCGAGGTCGTCAAGGACGTGTCGTTCAACGTCGCCGGGGGCGAGGTGGTGGGTCTGCTGGGGCCGAACGGCGCCGGCAAGACCACCTGTTTCTACATGATCGTCGGCCTGGTAAGCGCGGACGGCGGCGAGATCCGGATCGGCGACAACGCGGTGACGCACGCCCCCATCCACCGCCGGGCGAAACTGGGGCTCTCCTACCTGCCCCAGGAGAATTCCGTGTTCCGCAAGCTGACCGTGGCCGAAAACGTCCGGGCGGTGCTGGAACTCCAGAGCCTTGGCGAGGACCAGATCCAGGCGCGCCTGGACGAGCTGCTGCAGGAACTCCACATCGGCCATCTGCGCGACAACCCGGCGATCTCCCTGTCGGGAGGCGAGCGGCGGCGGGTGGAGATCGCCCGGGCCCTGGCGACCGACCCGCGCTTCATCCTGCTGGACGAACCGTTCGCGGGGGTGGACCCGATCGCCGTGCTGGACATCCAGAAAATCATCCGGTTCCTCAAGGAGCGCGGCATCGGCGTGCTGATCACGGACCACAACGTCAGGGAAACCCTGGGCATCTGCGACCGCGCGACGATCATCAACGAGGGCAATGTCCTGGTGGCTGGACGTCCCGAGGAAATTGTCGATAATGAGAGCGTACGAAAGGTGTATCTGGGCGAGCACTTCCGCATGTAAGCCCGGCGCTTTCGACCATGAAGCAAACCCTCCAACTCAGGCTTTCCCAACATCTCGCGCTCACCCCGCAACTGCAGCAATCCATCCGTTTGCTGCAGTTGTCCACCCTGGAACTCAACCAGGAGATCGAGCAGTTCCTGCGCGACAACCCGCTGCTGGAAAGGGAAGACAGCATCCCCGAACCGCCGTCGTTCCCCGCGGATGGGGGGGCACTTGCCGGTCCGGGCCGGGAATCCGAGGCGCCGGCCCCCGCCCCCGAGGAACCCTCCGAGGGCGGTGCGGAGCAGGACGGATGGGGTGCGGAACTACCCAGCGGTCCGGGGCGCCGGGACGACGATGACAGCGACTACGGTGACATCCAGGCGGCCGCCACCAGCCTGCGCGACCACCTGACGGCGCAACTGGCGATGACACCCCTGACCGACCGGGATCGGGCCATGGCCGGATTCCTCATCGAGGCGCTGGACGACGACGGTTATCTGGCCCAGAGCCTCGAAGACCTGGTGGACGTGCTCCCCGAGGGGCTGCACGAGGATCCCGAGGAACTGCTCGAGGAACTGCGCATCGCGCTGTGCCACCTGCAGAATTTCGATCCCCCGGGAATCGGCGCGCGCAACCCCCAGGAGTG
>DAOLKI010000161.1:0-6087 GCA_035331665.1 Rhodocyclaceae bacterium | reverse complement strand
TCTTCATCAACGACGGCAGCCGCGACGCGTCGCCGGCCATGCTGAGGGAACAGTTCCAGCGCCGGCCGGACGTCACCCGGGTGATCCTGTTCAACGGCAATTTCGGCCAGCACAAGGCGATCATGGCCGGCTTCGAGCATACCCGCGGCGACAAGGTCGTGACCCTGGACGCGGACCTGCAGAACCCGCCCGAGGAGATCGGCAAGCTGCTCGCCGAGATGGACAAGGGCCACGACTACGTCGGCTCGATCCGGCGCAGCCGCAACGACGCCCTGTGGCGCCATCTGGCCTCACGGACCATGAACCGGGTCCGGGAACGGATCACGCGGGTGCGCATGACCGACCAGGGATGCATGCTTCGCGCATACTCCCGGGGAATCATCGACGCGATCAACAGCTGCCAGGAGGTGAACACCTACCTGCCGGCCCTGGGCTACACCTTCGCGCGGAACCCCGTCGAGGTCGTGGTGCAACACGCCGAGCGGGAGGCCGGCGAATCCAAATACTCCCTGTACAGCCTGATCCGCCTCAACTTCGACCTGATGACGGGCTTCTCGGTCGTCCCGCTGCAGTTCGTCTCCTTTGCCGGCATCGTGCTGTCGATGGTATCGGCCTTCTTCGTCGTCTTCCTGGCCGTCCGCCGGCTGGTGGTCGGCCCGGAGGCCGAGGGCCTGTTCACGCTGTTCGGCATCGCCTTCTTCCTGCTCGGCATCCTGCTCTTCTCGGTCGGACTGCTCGGCGAGTACGTGGGCCGCATCTACCAGGAGGTGCGGCGCAGGCCGCGCTACCTGATCGACGCGGTGCTGGAGAAGAAGGAATGATCCGTCATTGCGCGCCGGCCCCGCGGGCCCGCCCCGCCCGCCGGGCCGCCCAAAGGGCGGGGTACTCACGAACCCGGAGCCGCGCAGCGGCGAACCGACGTCACCCCCTCCTCGGGGAGGCGGCCGGGGGGTGGGGAGACCGCCCCGCCCGCCGGGCCGCCCCCAGGGCGGGGCAGCCAGTCGCGCGGAGCCGCGCAGCGGCGAACCGACGTCACCCCCTCCTCGAGGAGGGGGCCGGGGGGTGGGGAGTATTCCCGTGACGAGATGCGTCGTCTTCGCCTATCACGACGTGGGCGTGCGCTGCCTGAAGGTGCTGCTCGCCCAGGGCCTGGAGGTGGCCCTGGTGGTGACCCACCGGGACGATCCGGGCGAGAGGATCTGGTTCGGGAACGTGGCCGCGGTCGCGGCGGACTACGACATCCCCGTCGAGACGCCGGAGGATCCCAATACGCCGGAGTTCATCGACCGCGTCGCTGCGCTGGCGCCGGATTTCCTGTTCTCCTTCTACTACCGGCGCATGCTCGGCGCCGCGTTGCTCGCGGCGGCCACCCGCGGTGCCTACAACATGCACGGATCGCTGCTGCCCCGCTACCGGGGTCGCGTACCGGTGAATTGGGCGGTCCTTCACGGCGAAACCGAGACCGGCGCAACGTTGCACCGGATGGTAGCGAAGCCCGACGCGGGGGAGATCGTGGCCCGGCAGGCCGTGCCGATCCTGCCGGACGACACGGCCGGCGAAGTCTTCGCCAAGGTCACGGTCGCCGCCGAGATGGCGCTCGCCCGGGCGCTGCCCGGCCTGGCGGCCGGCACCGCCGCCCACGAACCCCAGGACCTGGCCGCCGGCAGCTACTTCGGCGGCCGCAAGCCCGAGGACGGACGCATCGACTGGCGCCGCCCCGCGACCGAGATCCACAACCTGGTGCGGGCCGTGGCCCCCCCCTACCCGGGGGCGTTTTGCGATATCGCGGGCCGTCGGCTGGAAGTCCTGCGCACCCTGCGCCAGCCCGGTCGCCCCGCCCGCAGCGGTTCGCCCGCGCTGTATGCCTCGGACGGGCGCCTTTATGCCGATTGCGCGGACGGTGCCGTGCTGCGCATTCTGGAGGCCCGCCTCGGGGACCAACCCCTGGATGCAAACTCCTTCGCCGCCCGTTACGGCGACCAATCCCTTCCCCTTCGCGAGCCCGCATGAAAAAGATCCTGATCCTCGGCGTGAACGGCTTCATCGGCCATCACCTGTCCCGGCGCATCATCGACACCACGGACTGGGAGGTGCATGGCATGGACATGCAGTCCGACCGCCTCGCCGACCTGCTCGACCATCCGCGCTTCCGCTTCTTCGAGGGCGACATCACGATCAACCGGGAGTGGATCGAGTACCACGTGAAGAAGTGCGACACGGTCCTGCCCCTGGTGGCCATCGCGACGCCGGCCACCTACGTCAAGGAGCCGCTGCGCGTCTTCGAACTGGATTTCGAGGCGAACCTGCCCATCGTCCGCCAGGCCGTCCGCTACGGCAAACACCTGATCTTTCCCTCCACCTCCGAGGTCTATGGCATGTGCGCCGACGCCGAGTTCGACCCCGAGAATTCGCCGTTGATCTATGGCCCCATCAACAAGCCGCGCTGGATCTACGCCTGCGCCAAGCAGCTGATGGACCGGGTCATCGCCGGCTACGGCCAGCAGGAGGGGCTCGACTACACCCTGTTCCGGCCCTTCAACTGGATCGGCGCCGGGCTGGATTCCATCCATACGCCGAAGGAGGGCTCGAGCCGGGTCATCACCCAGTTCCTGGGCCACATCGTGCGCGGCGAGAGCATCAAGCTGGTGGATGGCGGCCACCAGAAACGGGCGTTCACCTACGTCTCGGACGGCATCGACGCCCTGATGCGCATCATCGAGAATCCGGGCGGCATCGCCACGGGGAAGATCTACAACATCGGCAACCCGGGCAACAACTATTCGGTGAAGGAACTCGCCGGCATGATGCTGGCCATGGCCGCCGAGTATCCCGAGTACCGCGCAAGCGCCGCCCAGGTGGAGATCGTCGAGACCACGGCCGCCGACTACTACGGCAAGGGTTACCAGGACGTGCAGAACCGCGTCCCGCACATCGCCAACACCTGCACGGATCTCTCCTGGTCTCCGCGCACCGACATGGCCACCGCCCTGCGCCACATCTTCGAGGCCTACCGGGGCCACGTGGCGGACGCCCGGCGACTGGTGGATTGAGGGCATTGCCGAGAATCGAGCGGAGCGTGGAAAGTTCCGAATCGAGAGCGAAGGCCGTCCCGGGCTGAACCGCTGCGCGACTTTCCACTCTCGACCCACCACTCGTCTCGCGCGGCTCTCGACTCGCCACTCATCACGCTAGACTCCCGACTGCCACATTCATGCTCCTCGGCCTCAAGATCGATGTGGATACCTACCGCGGCACCCTGCAAGGGGTTCCGCACCTGGTGGAGATCCTGCGCCGCTTCGGCGCCGGCGCCACCTTCCTGTTCTCCATGGGTCCGGACCACACCGGCAGGGCCATCCGGCGCGCCTTTCGCCCCGGCTTCATGAACAAGGTTTCGCGTACGTCCGTGGTCTCCCACTACGGCGTGAAGACGCTGCTGTACGGCACGCTGCTGCCCGGCCCGGACATCGGACTCCGGTGCGCGGACATCCTGCGCGGCGTGCGCGACACGGGCTACGAGACCGGCGTCCATTGCTGGGATCACGTGGAATGGCAGGACAAGGTGGCGCACGCGGAATCTCCCTGGGTCGAGAGGGAGATGCGGCGGGCCCGGGAACGCTACGAGGAGATCCTCGGCGCGGCGCCGCTGGCCCACGGCGCGGCCGGGTGGCAGATGAACCCGCATGCGCTGCGGCTCACCCAGCGCCTGGGATACGCCTGGTCCTCCGACTGCCGCGGCACGCACCCGTTCATACCCGTCTGGAATGCCGAGGTGGTGTTCTGCCCGCAGATCCCGACCACCCTGCCGACCCTGGACGAGATCATCGGCCTCGACGGGGTCGACGAGCAGAACGCCCACGAGGCCCTGTTGGCGAGGACCGCCGCGGCCAGGTCGGACCAGGTCTTCACGCTGCATGCCGAGTTGGAGGGCATGAAACTGGCCCCGGTGTTCGAACGCCTGCTCGAGGGCTGGACGCGGCAAGGCTATCGGATGGTGCCCCTGCGCGACCTGTGGGAGAAGCTCGATTTGGCTAAACTACCCCGGCACGAAATGGTCATGGGCACCGTGCCCGGCCGTTCCGGAACCCTGCTGTTGCAGGGCGAGGAATTTCTGACATCCTGGAGGAGCGCCGCATGAGCCAAAACATCGTCGGGCTCGAAGTCCCCGATTTCTCGCTGCCGGCCACCGGCGGCGATTTCCGTCTCTCCGCGCTGCGCGGCAAGGCCGTGGTGATCTATTTCTATCCCAAGGACAACACACCCGGTTGCACGACGGAGGCGGGGCAGTTCCGCGACCTGGACGGCGAGTTCGCGGCCGCGGGGGCGGCGGTGTTCGGGGTGTCCCGGGACAGCCTGAAATCCCACGAAGGATTCAAGGCCAAGCTCCGCCTGCCCTTCGAACTGATCGCCGACCCCGACGAACTGGCCTGCAATCTTTTCGGCGTCATGAAGATGAAGAAGATGTATGGCAAGGAGGTGCGCGGCGTCGAGCGCAGCACCTTCCTGATCGACCGCCACGGCATCCTGCGCAACGAGTGGCGGGCCGTCAAGGCGGACGGCCACGCGGCCGAGGTCCTCGCGGCGGTGAAGGCCCTCTGATCCCGATCCCCACCCCACTCACCACCCCCCAGACCCGATCCGGATGAATTCCAAGCCCAAGCGCAGCACCAAGACCGTCCGCAGCACCAAGCTCTTCGTCCTCGACACCAACGTGCTGATGCACGATCCCCTGAGCCTGTTCCGTTTCGAGGAACACGACCTCTTCGTGCCCATGATGACGCTGGAGGAACTGGACGCCAACAAGAAGGGCATGTCGGAGGTGGCGCGCAACGCCCGCCAGGCGAGCCGCCTGCTCGACGAGATCGTCACCGGCAGCGAGGACGGCATCAAGCACGGCATCTCCCTGGAGGCGGCCTCCCGCGGCCTGGCCTCCGGCCGACTGTTCCTGCAGACGGAGGCCATCGTCGCCTCCATCCCCACTTCCCTGCCCACCGCGAAATCGGACAACCAGATCATCGCGGTGGCCATGTCCCTGTCGGAGAAATTCCCGAAGCGGCCGGTGATCCTGGTGTCCAAGGACATCAACATGCGGATCAAGGCCCGGGCTCTCGGGCTCGAGGCCCAGGACTACTTCAACGACAAGGTGCTGGAGGACACGGACCTCCTCTATACGGGGTCTGTCGAACTGCCCGCCGACTTCTGGGATCGCCACGGGAAGGACATGAAGTCCTGGAAGCAGGACGGCCGCACCTTTTACCAGGTGCAGGGCCCCCTGTGCCCCGACCTGCTGGTCAACGAGTTCGCCTACCTGGAGGCCGGTGCCCAGGTGGACAAGCCCTTCCACGCCATCGTGCGCCAGGGGGGCGGCAAGACCGCGGTGCTGTCGACCCTGATCGACTACACGCACCAGAAGAACGCCGTCTGGGGCATCACCGCCCGCAACCGGGAACAGAACTTCGCCATGAACCTGCTCATGGACCCGGAGATCGATTTCGTGACGCTGCTCGGCCAGGCGGGGACGGGCAAGACCCTGCTGACCCTGGCCGCCGGACTGACGCAGACCCTGGAGACCAAGCGCTTCTCCGAAATCATCATCACCCGGGTCACCGTCCCGGTCGGCGAGGACATCGGCTTCCTGCCCGGCACCGAGGAGGAGAAGATGACGCCCTGGATGGGTGCCCTCGAGGACAACCTGGACGTGCTGAACAAGCCGGTGGAGCCCGAGCCGGGCGGCCACGCGGCGGCCTACGGCGGCGAATGGGGCCGGGCGGCGACGATGGACCTGATCCGCAGCCGGATCAAGGTGAAGTCCCTGAACTTCATGCGCGGGCGGACCTTCATCAACAAGTTCCTGATCATCGACGAGGCCCAGAACCTGACGCCGAAACAGATGAAGACCCTCGTGACACGCGCGGGACCGGGCACCAAGGTGGTCTGCCTCGGCAACATCGCCCAGATCGACACGCCCTACCTGACCGAGGGCAGCTCGGGCCTCACCTACGTGGTGGACCGCTTCAAGGGCTGGGCCCACTCGGGCCACATCACGCTGCAGCGGGGCGAGCGCTCCCGCCTGGCCGACCACGCGGCCGA
>DAOLKI010000160.1:0-6102 GCA_035331665.1 Rhodocyclaceae bacterium | reverse complement strand
AAGACCCCATCGTCAAGTACGCGGCCTGAAGACTTCATCGTGCCGGATCAATAGGCCGGGCGGTCGACGGGACCGCGGCGGGGGAACGCGCCATATCCCGCCATGCGGGCTGCGCGTCGGGCGGCGCCGCGTCGATCGACCGGCACTCCCGCGGCGCGAGCCGGGAAAACCGCACAACCGGGCGACGATAACGAACGCCTGGCGCAGGGCGGAGCGGCGTTTGATGACAGAATTCCATGTCTTCGCCAAGTCGCCCCTGTCCGTCGCCCGCGATGTCCTCCCTGATAGGTCACCTGCAAGCCAGCCTGGCCACCCACGCCGACCGCAAGGCCGTCGAGGGAACTTCGTGGGTCCTGACCTATCGTGACCTGGATCACGAAGTCGGCCGCCTCGCCTCCCTTTTGAAGCGGGCCGGGCTGCGCCGGGGACAGCAGGTCCCCATGCTGATGGGCCGCTCACCCCAGTTCATCGTCGGCCTGCTTGCCGTCCTGCGTTGCGGAGCGGCCTACGTGCCCATCGACCAGTCCAGCCCGCCGTCGCGCCAACAGGCCATGCTGGAGGCCCTGGACAGTCCCGTCGCGTTGACCGATGCGACGATGCTGGTCACCGGGCTGGAGAAATTCGCCGTCATCGACGTCGCCCACGCCCTGGCCGTGGCGAAGGGCGGCCCCCCGCCCGCCTGGCCTCACCTGCCACCGGACGCTCCCGCATACGCCATGTTCACGTCCGGGTCGACCGGAACCCCGAAGGGCGTGCTGGTGCCGCACCGGGCCATCGACCGGCTCGTGTGGGAGCCCGATTACCTCCAATTGGATGAAAACTGCCGCTGGGGTCAGATGTCCTCGATCGCGTTCGACGCGTCGACACTGGAAATCTGGGCGCCGCTGTTGCACGGCGGGTGTTGCGTGGTCCAGGAAGATCCTCTGCCGTCCCTGGACATGCTGGCCGAGTTCATCGAGGAAAGGCATCTGACTGACGCGTGGCTGACCGCGGCATTGTTCAATGTCATGGTGGACGATTGGCTGCCCGCCTTTGCCGGCTTGCGACAACTCCTGACAGGGGGCGAGCGGGTCTCTCCGGCCCACGCGGCGCGCTGTCTCGAGGCGCATCCGCGGATCCGCCTCATCAACGGCTACGGCCCGACCGAAAACACCACCTTCAGCCTCTGCCACACGATCACCGGCGCGGATACGCGGAGCGGACAGGAACTGCCGATCGGCCGGCCGATTCGCGGTACGGACATGACAATCATGGACCCGGAGGGGCGACCGGTCGCCGCGGGCGATCCCGGCGAATTGTGGGTAGGCGGCGAGGGCGTCGCACTCGGTTACCTCGGGGACGATCGGCTCACCGCCGAGAAGTTCCTAATGCACGAAGGGCACCGCTGGTACCGTACCGGGGACCGGGTCCGGCAGCGGGCG
Organism: Rhodocyclaceae bacterium; assembly: GCA_035331665.1. Taxonomy (GTDB): domain Bacteria; phylum Pseudomonadota; class Gammaproteobacteria; order Burkholderiales; family Rhodocyclaceae; genus JAEUNJ01. The sequence goes on along the minus strand of DAOLKI010000160.1, from coordinate 4,681 downwards.
GATGGCGTGGTGGAATTCCTCGGGCGCACGGACCGCCAGGTGAAGATCCAGGGCCATCGCATAGAACTGGACGAGGTGGAACGAGTGATGGGTGCCTGCCCGGGCATCGGAACGGTCGCCGTCCTGGTGGCCGACGGAAATGCGGAGACGCGGCACCTGGTCGGATTCGTGTCGGGAATCGGTGACGCGAAACCCGTCGGGCAGGACATATTCGCCTGGCTCGAGACGCGCCTCCCGCCCGCGATGATCCCCCATGCCCTGCACATACTCGACCACCTCCCGGTGAACCTGAACGGCAAGGTGGACCGGTATGCCCTGGCGGCACGCCTGCAGGAGCCGGAAGCGGCCGGGGGCGAGGACGGGGGCGGCACGGGGCCGGCGACGGAAACGGAGACGGCGCTGGTGCAGATATGGTCGCGATGCTTCGCGCGCCAGGGGCAACCGATTCCGATCCGGTCCGACTCGAATTTCCTCACCCTGGGCGGCACCTCGCTGCTCGCCCTGCGCGTGGCCGCCGAAGTGCGCGCCGTCCTCGGTCGGGACCTCGCGCCCGTGGATGTTCTGCGCCATCCGGACCTGGCAGACCAGGCGCGCTGGATCGATCTGGCGCCCCTGGCCCAGAGGCATGGCCCGGAAATGCCGCGTTCCGCCACATCGATCCCATTGTCGCGCGGGCAGATTGCCGTCATTGCCGCGTCTGCCCTGGACGGCAGCGGCTGCGCCTATCTCGTGCACCAGCCGCTGCGGATCGCTCCAGGTACGGACCGGGACGCCCTGCGCGAGGCCTTTGTCGCCGTCGCGCAACGGCATCCGATGCTGCGCACGGCCATCCTGCCCTGCAAGGCGGTCGCGACCGCGGATCTGCGCCCGAATCTGCCCGAAGGATGGTGGCGGGAGTGGGGGAGCGTGGCCGATGTCCCCCAGGACATGGCGTGGCCCGCCGAACTGCTGCAGGTGATCAACCGGCCCCTGGATCTCTCCTGGGGCGCGATGCGCGCCGACTGCTGGGCCCTTGCCGACGGCGGATTGTTGCTCGTCTGGACCGCGCACCATTTCGTGGTTGACGAAGTGGCGGTGAATCGCGTCATCGACGAACTGGGCCGTACCGTGACCGATGGCCCGGAGTCCCTGCCCCCGGTCTACGGTTCGCCCTATGGCTTTCCCGTCGTGGAACAGGCGTGGACCGACGACGTGGCCATAGAGCGCAGGGCGCGCGATTTCGCCAAACTGGTCGGCCCGCTGGCGCCGCCGCTCCCGGCGGTGCCGGCGGCGGGCGACGAGCAGGCGTTATTCCTCCCCGGCGAACTCGTGCAGCGCATCCACGCGCGCTGCGACGCCTGGCGCTGCACCCCGTTCCTGCCCCTGATGGCCGCCTATGGCCTCGCGCTGCAGGATACGTTCGGGGAAGCCTGGCGCCACGTGCTGACGCCCTATTCGCGGCGCTGCGAACCCGAGCTGATGGAGCCGGTCGGATATCTGCTCGACATGCGGTTGATGGAGGCGGGCGCGCGTCCGGGGGAATCCCTGGCCGACGCGCTCCGGCGCCTGCATCGGGAGATCATCGCCGCCCAGCAGCCGCGCTTCGAATCGGCCGAGCGGCTGGCCGAGGCGCTGACCGAGATATCGCCGGAAGCCAGCACCGCCCTGTTCCAGTTCGGATTCACCTGGCGCCACCGGTCGCGGGCGCCGGTACGGTTCGGGAAAGGCGGGGCCATTCCGCTGGCCGTGCAGCAGAAAGGTGCGCGGTTCGGCCTCTGCCTGCACCTCGCCACCGACGACGCGGGCATCCGCGCGAGCGTGGAAGCGGTGACGCCGGCCTTCGATTCGGGCGCGGTCGCGGCATTCGGCCGGGCCTTCCTGGCAAGGCTGGACACCGTGGCCGCACTGGACATCACCGGGTTTGCGGCGCCGCACTCCGACCCCGAACCGGCGCGCGACGCGCCCTCCGAAGCGGCAGACCCGCACCGGCGGGAGGAAGTCCGCCGGGCCGCCGCCGATGCCTGGCGGACGATACTCGGCCGCCCGCCGGCGGACGATGGGGACGACTTCCTGGCCGCCGGCGGTTCTTCGCTGCTGGCCCTGCGCATGGCCGCCCGGCTGCGCCGCGATGCGGGCCTGGAACTCAATATCGCAGCCTTCCTCGCCCGACCGGACTTCGCCGGCCTGTGCCGCCAGTTGGGCACGCCGCGCGCGGCGCCCACGGGCCGCAAGCCGATGTACGCCATCCTCGGCCCGCCCGATTTCGAGCGCTACGTGCTGGTGCTCCCGGGCGACCGCGGCACCGCCCTCAGCATGTTCACCTTTGCCAACCAGTTGCGCAATCATCTGGGCCCCCGCGTCGCCGTGGCGATGGTGGACCTGCAATCGATGGCGCGTCAGGCGCCCCTCGACCGGCCGGCCCATTTCATCCGCGAGCAACTCGTCCAGGTGGTCCGCGACCTGGGCGAGGAGCGGCTCGACTCGGTCGTCGGCGCCTCCCTGGGCGGCATACTCGCGGGCCATCTGTTGAACGCCCTCGGAGAGCGGACGACCACCCGCGTGCCGCTCTGCATGATCGACACCTACGCACCACGCATCCTCAGGACCGGACGGCGCTGGCTGTGGAAGCGCTGGGCGGTGCGGTTGGTGCGCTACCCGCTCGCCAATGCGGTGAATTTCGTGCGCAAGCGCGCCAGCATCTTCTCCCGCGCCGAGGAACTGGCGCCCGTGCCGGCGGCGGAGCGCGAGACCCAATGGACCAAGCAGGTGTGGCGCAACTGTTTCGACGAACTGGCGGCAACCCCGCTGCGCGTGCCCGGCGCGCGGGTGACGCTGATCCATTCGCGAACCACCCGCCGCTTCGCGGGGATTCTCCGCTGGGCGTCCCGCAACGGCTTCAGCGGCCGCGAGTTCGATGCCATTCGCGTGGTCAATGTGGACCTGCCGCACGGCGAACTGCTGTTCGACCAGTCCGCCGTATGGGTGGCGGACGCCTTGGGCCGGGGATGGTGATGACCCCGCAGGGTCCGCCGGCCGGCTGGCAGTCCGCGTTGGCAGAAGGCGACATCGTCGTCTTCTGGCTCCCATGCGCGCCCGACCTGGCGGTGGCGCGGTGCCGGGCCCGCGAGGCGAGCCGCCGGCTCGCCGGCGAGGCCTCGGTGGCCCATTCCGCCGGCCGGCCTCTCCGTATTTCGCGCACGGCCACGAAGGGCCTGGCGGGTGTCGCCCTGGCGCTGGATACCCCCGTCGGCCTGGACGCCGAAGCTCCCGGGCCCGACCCGCTGCCGCCGGAGGCCATGCGCCTTGCCCTGCATCCCGAGGAACTCGACGATGCCGACCCCCGGGCTGGGGGATTTTCCTGGCTATGGACGCGCAAGGAAGCGTCCCTGAAGGCCCTGGGAGTGGGTTTGGCCTTCGCACCCGGCCGCATCGTGACCGGCGGCCGGGATGAAACCTGGCGGCCGGTCCATCAGCCCCTGGCCGCGGGATTGCACGTCCGTTCGCTGCACGCGCCCTCGGCGATACCATCGGCATTGGCCGTGCTGGGCCCGCCGCGGCGCGTCAGGGAACACGTCCTGGCGCCCTGACGCGGCAGCTACTGGCGGGGCAGCCCCCGTCCACTGCGCAGGACCCGTCCGGTCTCGCTGTCCAGATGCAGTTCCAGGTCGCCGTCGCGGCGCAGGAAATGCAGCCGCGCCTCCAGGTCCCGCCGACAGACCCGATGCAGGCTGGCAAGGCTGGCCAGCGGATTCCCTGCGTCGAAATAATCCGGAACCGATACGCCGTCGTCGGCGGATCCCGCGAGGCGTCCGACGGCGAGCCCGTCCTCGTTCTCGTTCACTTCGAGCCACAGACAGGGCAGCCACAGTGCCCCGCCCGCGTCGAACACGACGATGTCTTCCGCGGCCCGGTCCCCGAACTCCAGGCCCTCGGCCACCAACTGCGCCACGACGCTGTCCGCGTCGGCCGCCGACACGTAGGACACGGCGGCGAGGTCCGCGTCGCGGCGGAAGGAGCCGTTGCAGAACTCCCACGCGAACCCTTCGACACCACCGGGGAAACAGGTCTCCAGGGCGGGCACGCGGATCACGACGCTGATCGGATCGAGCAGGATGCTCATGGCCGCGTCACCTCGCCGGACCCGCTCGGGCGTACCGCGCGTCTCCCGGCCGCGACGGCCGTTGCGCGGACGCCGCGCTCCCGGTAGCCGGTCCGGGTTGGATTCCCGGCCGGATCCAGGCGGCGATAGGCGGGGCGCAGTTCCACGTGCTCGGCAAAGGGCAACACCGCGACACCGTACCCGGCGCCCGGGGTGGGGCCGGGAAGGCCCCGACACCCATCGGGATCTCCCCGTTCCCGGCCTTGCCGCGCCGAATCGAATGCCCCGCGGACCATGCGCGCCGCTCCTCGCGAAGCCCTTCAGGCCTTCCGCGCGCCGCGGCGGCGTGCCACGGCACCCATCATGCCGAGGCCGGCCAGGAACATGGCGTAGGTCTCGGGCTCCGGCACGGGGGTCAGCAGGTCCTGGGTGATGGTCCCGTCGATGTACTTGCCATCCTTCCAGTAGGACGGACCGCCGATGCTGTGCAGGGCGTACAGGGAGGTGACGGCGATGGTCTTGGAGGGATCCTGGATGTCGTTGAGCCATCCCTGGGCCACCGACGTGGCGGCGTGCCTGGGGAGTGCCACCGCGATGACCGCG
>DAOLKI010000159.1:0-6154 GCA_035331665.1 Rhodocyclaceae bacterium | reverse complement strand
CGCGCCGAGCAGGGCCCAGCTCAGCCACTCGTGCGCCGCCTTGTTGAGGCCGCTGTCCACGTGAAAGAAGATCAATACGCCGGTGACGGCGGAAAGCAGGAAGGTCCCGGCGGCGAGCGGCGTCGCCCATTCGCGCTTCGGTTTCATGGTTTGCTCCCGTTTCAAGATCACGATGCCATCCTATTGCGCTTTTATCTTTCTGGAAAGATAATTTACACGCGCTTACCAATAGAGGGAGGATATGCCGTCATGCGCAGCCAGGACCTGCTCGACGCCCACCGGCGCCACTGGCCGGAGACGCTCGATACCGATGTCATGGGATTCGTGTTCGCCCTCTACGGGGCCCACGATGCGGCCGAATCCCGGGCACGCCGCCTCTGGCAGGCGCACGGGCTCACGCCCGCCGGATTCGACGTCCTGGCCACCCTGCGCCGTTCTCCGCCGCCGCGCCAGCTCGCGCCGGGGCAGATCCGCGACGCCATGCTGATCACCTCCGGCGGGCTCACCAAGGTGCTCGCGCAGCTCGAGGCGACCGGCCTGGTGGCCCGGTCCACGGGGCGGGCGGACGCGCGGGTGAAGCCGGTGAAGCTGACGGCCCGCGGGGCCCGGCTCGTCGAAAGGCTCATGGAAGAACTGACGACGGCCAACCGCGCCTGGCTGCGGGACCGGCTGCCGGGGGCGCAACTGGCGACCCTGACGGGACTGCTCCGGCGACTGGCGGAGGACTCCCCCGCCGCGGACCGGTGACCCCGGGTACCGTTACAATCCGCGGCTTTCCCGCCGCACGAAGGAGAACACCATGTCCGGGCACGGCTTTCATGTCCATGGTCCCCACGACCACCACGTCGAACACGTCACCCACCACGGCGGCGACGACTTCACGTCGCGGCTGGCCGTCATCACCGCCATCCTGTCCACCGTCGGTGCCATTTTCGGCTACATGGGCGGCCACTCCCAGAACGCCGCGCTGCTCTACAAGAACGAGGCGGCGATCCAGAAGACGTCGGCCTCCAACCAGTGGAACTACTACCAGGCAAAGAGCAACAAGCAGAACCTCGCCGAGTTGTCCGTGACGCTGACCACCGGCGAGGCCCGGGAGAAGTTCGTGCAGGCGGTGGAGCGCTACAAGAAGGAGAAGGAGGAGATCAAGGCCGACGCGGAGAAGCTCGAGGCCGCCGCGAAGGAAGCCGACCGGAAGAGCGAGGCGGAGATGCACGTGCACGAGCGCTGGGCGCTGGCCACCACGCTGCTGCAGATCTCCATCGCCCTGTCGGCCATCACGCTGCTCACGCGCAAGCGCTGGCTGCTGGCCGGCGTCTACGGCGCCATGGGCCTCGGTCTGGTGGCGGGCGCCATGGGCTACCTGCACCTGTAGCCCGCCGCCGGGGGAGTTCGCCATCCTGCGACCCGGACCCGCGGCCGGCGGGCGGCATGCCGCCGCCACGTTCCTCGCCGCCATCCTCGCCACCGGTTGCGCGGGCCTGGCGCCGGTTTCCGGGCAACGCCCGGCGCCGGACATCCACGCCTGGATCCAGCGGGGGCCCGGCGCGGACCATGACTTGCGCGCCATCGTGGCGGGCGGCGGGCCGTGCCCGGCCGCGACGGTCAATGGCATCGTCATGGAGATGCGGGTGCGGGCATCGGCCACCGGCGGCGTCCCCTCGGCCAACCCGGCCTTCGCCCCGGCGATGCCCGTGACCGCCTGCGAACTCCCGCTTCCCGGCCCCGCGGGAACGGCGGTGGCGGGGGGACAGGCGCTGCGCTGGCAGGCCGGCCTGCCAGCGCGCATCGCCGTCGTCGGGGACACCGGCTGCCGCATCAAGGTGCCGGCGCGCGGCGGCGGCGACCCGATCCAGGATTGCGCCGACCCGGCCGCCTGGCCCTGGCCGGACGTGGCCGCCGCCGCGGCGCGGCTGGCGCCGGACCTGGTCATCCACGTGGGCGACTACCACTACCGGGAGTACTGCGAGGACGCCGGCCGTTGCGCGGCCTTGCAGGCCGCCGGCACGACGGTGGGTTATGGCTGGACGGGCTGGGAGGCCGACTTCTTCGGCCCGGCGCGGCCGCTGCTCCTGGCCGCCCCCTGGGTGTTCGTGCGCGGCAACCACGAGAACTGCGACCGGGCCGGCGAGGGCTGGATGCGCTTCCTGTCGCCGGAGCCCTACCGGGCCTGCCACGACCAGCGTTACAAGTCGCCCACGCGCTCCGTCCTCGCCAACAACGGCACGGCCGACGCCTACCGCGTGGACCTGGGCGACGCGCTCGCGCTCGTGGTCGCGGACAACGCCGGGCACGAGGACTACCGACCCTTGTCCGCCGCGCCGTCGGAGATGGACCTGTTCCGCCGGGCCCTCGCCGAACTGCGGCGCTCCCCGCGCCCGGCGCGCCAGTGGCTGCTGTCGCACCGGCCGGTGTGGTACGACCTGCTGCGCCCGGAATCGGAACCCAACGCGTTCCAGGCGACCCTGCGCGATTCGCCGCCGCCCTCCTTGCAACTGGTGTTCTCCGGCCATCAGCATGCCTTCCGCACGCTGGCCTTCGAGCCCGGCGCCGACGCAACGCACTATCCCGCCGGCCGTCCGGGCCAGGTGATCGTCGGCGGCAGCGGCACGCAGCTTGAATCCATGGATCCCGATTCGCCGCTCTACGAGCGGGATGCGGGCCCGGGGAGCCGGGAGCAGCGCGTGCCGCCGGAGCGCGGCTTCGACGGCGTGCGCGCGAGCAGCGGCCTGCTGCTCAACCGCCACGGCTTCCTGTTGCTGCAGCGCGAAGGCAGGGGTTGGTCGGGAACGGTGCACGACGCGCGCGGCGCCGTCGTCACGCGCTGCCGCCTGGAAGACGACGGCAAGGAATTGGCCTGCCGCTTCCCCGCACCCTGAGGGTCGAAGCGGCCGTCGCGAAAGCGCCACGCCACGGCGCGCGCAGGCAAAAAAATCGCGTGCGCCCATTCCCTTCCGCCGTAACGCTCTGGTAAATTAGCGCGCGGGGCGTCACCGCCCATCACATCTGCATTTTTCTTAACGAGTGGGAGGACGACTGTGAACAAAAGCGATCTGATCGACGCCTTGGTTGCCAAGGTGAATGTCACCAAGAACGACGCGGCGCGCACCATCGAGGCCCTCGTGGAAACCATCGTCGAGGCCGTGAAGAAGGGTGACATCGTCTCCCTGATCGGTTTCGGTACCTTCAAGTCGGCCGCCCGCAAGGCCCGCGAAGGCAAGAACCCGAAGACCGGCGAGAAGATCAAGATCCCCGCCACCAAGGTTCCGCGCTTCACCGCCGGCGCCGGCTTCAAGTCCGCCGTGTCGGGCAAGGCCCCGGCCAAGAAGGCCGCCGCCGCGAAGAAGGCTCCGGCCAAGAAGGCCGCCGCTCCGGCGAAGAAGGCCGCTGCCAAGCCCGCCGCCAAGAAGGCCGCCGCGAAGAAGAAGTAAGCGTCTCGAGGCTTCGGTAGACGGGCGGCCTGGTGGCCGCCCGTTTTCTTTTCTGCCTGGTCGAGGTCTGCCGATGAAGATCCATCAAATGCCCATGGGGGCACGATTCGAACTGGATGGCGAGGAATACGTGAAGACCGGGCCCCTGTTCGCGACCGGCAAGGCCGGCCAGCGCCTGATCCCGAAATACGCGGTGCTGAAGCCCCTCGGCGACACGCCGGCGCCGGCGCCCCGGCAGCAGGCGGGCACGCTGCCGCGCGCCCGCGTCATGGCCGCATTGGATGCCTTCTGCGGCCGCTGCGCAGCCCTGGTGCCGGAAGACCGCAGGAGCGAGTTCGCCGCCGCGCGGACCGCGTGCATCGACGCCCTGGATGCCGACTGACGGCGCCTCCCGGGGCACCGCGGCCCTCGCCGCTCCCGACTCACCCCTGCCCTCCGTCGGCGGGCGCCGCACCGCCGATCCGCGGCACCGGACTCGCGGCCCGACGCCCCCGGCGCCGAGTCCCCTCACATCCGCAACCGGTTGCCGTAACCGGTGAGCTCCAGGTAGCCCCGCCCGACCGGGCGGGCGTCGCGGTAGGCGGTGACGGCGCCTTCCCAGTAACGGTTTCCCGTGCTGGCCCGCGCATCCAGTTCCTGGTCATCCATCAGCGGCATCAGCACCCAGGTCCCGCCGCCCTCTCCGCCCACGGTGACGGCCATCTCCACCGGGTAACGCACCTGGCTGTGCGGCGATTGCCAATGGCGACGGGCCGCGAAGTTCAAGGCTTCCGGTCCGAACACCTGCTGGCGGCCATCCGGCCAACGTCGGCTGCCGCCGGCCCAGCGCGTGTTGCCCGCCGCGTCGCGCAGGCGGAACACGGTCAGCGCGCCGCCGTCGTCCAGATTGACGCCCGCCCAATCCCAGCCCACCGCCGCGTCGTCGAGCAGTTCGCTGGACCATTCGTGATCCAGCCAGGCCCGGCCGGTGACGGCGGTCTCGCGCCCCTCCACGGTCACCGAGCCGCGTACCGCGAGCTGGGGCCGGCTGTAATACCAGCTCGCCTGGGCCGGCCGCGGACCCTTGCGGCTGAACCCCCGGTCGCCCTGCGGGACCGGAAGTCCGCTCGGCACCGCTTCCAGCGCCAACCGGAACTCGCGCCCTTCGATGCGCATGACATACACATCGTCGCGGCGTTCGAGGCGCCAGTCGTCCAGCACGATGCGCGTGTCCTCCTGCGCGGCCTCGGCCAACCCGAAGCCCGCGCGGGCCGCACGCTGGTCGTGGCGCAGGCGCCCGTGCGCCGGATCGGAAATGGCCGCGTGGGCGAAGATCAACTGGTGCGGCGCGAAGCGGCTCGGGTTGCCCGGGGCGATGCCCGTCCGGGTGCGAAAGAAGGTCACCTGGAAGCCGGCGTTGCGGTGGCCCGGCAGGTCCAGCCAGCCGGTGATGTACCACCACTCCGTGCGGAAGTCCGGGTGGGCGCCGTGATCGCGCGGATAGGACAGGGCCGTGCCGGGCACGACGGGGGCGAAGGCGGGGCCGGCCGCCCGCGACGGACCCGCGGCACGCGCGGCGGCAACCATGACGAGCAGAAATGCCGCCACGCGGCGTGCGCGCGTCACCAGTCCTCCTTGACCGCGCGCACCGCCCCGACGGACAGCGCCTGCCGCCCGGCCACCACCGAGGTCAGCGTGGCGAGCGCCACCAGGCCGGTGGACACGACGGCGAGCAGGGACCAGGGCATCGACGTCTCCATGGTCCAGTGGAAGGACTGGGGATTGATGACGCGGATCAGCACCTGGCTGATCAGCCAGCCGAGCGCGAGGCCGGCCGCGACTCCGATGCCCGACAGCAGCGCGCCTTCCAGGGCGAGCAGCGCGTCCAGGTCGCGGCGGCGGAAACCCAGGTGGCGCAGCATGCCGAACTCGCGCAGCCGGGCCAGCGCCTGGCCGCCGAAGCTCACCGCGATGCCCGCCAGGCCGACCCCGACGGCGACCACCTCCAGCAGGTAGGTGACGGCGAAGCTGCGATCGAAGATGTCGAGGCTGACGCGCCTCAACTCGCCGGCCTCGACGAAGGAAAGCCCATCGCCGCCGCCCAGCCGTTCGCGCAGCGACGCCTGGATCCGGCCCGCCTCCGCGCCGGCGGCGAGCCATATGGCGACGTCATTGACCCGGGCATCGCCGGTGAGGCGGCGGTAGTCCTCCATGGCCATGGCCACCGCGCCGTGCTGGCGCGCGTAGTCGCGCCAGACGCCCGCCACGAACACCGGCGCGGGGCGGTCGGTTAACGGCAGTGTCCAGCCGTCCCCGGGGCGCACGCCATAGAGGTCCACGACGGCTTCGCTGACCCAGACCGGCACGGCGTCGCGCGGCACCGGCACCGCATCGCCGACCAGGGGAAGCCGCGCCGCCGGGTGCTCGCGGGTGATCGCCCGGGCCAGCAGCAGCACGTCGGGTCGCCGGGGATCCAGCGACAGCGGCCGGCTGCGCAGGAAGTCGGCGCGCGCCACGCCCGCCGTGGCGACGATCGTGCGCTGCTCCTCCGGCCCGAGGAATCCGGTCTCGCCGCCACCGCCCACGCGCAGGTAGAGCTGGGCCGGGAGCACGTGGTCCAGCCAGTCCGCCAGGGATACGCGGAAGCTCGCCACCATGATGGCCATGGCGGCCATCAGGCTGAAGCTGGCCAGGATCCCGGCCAGGCCGATCCCGGCATAGCCGGGCGCCTCGCGCAGCTGGGT
>DAOLKI010000158.1:0-6159 GCA_035331665.1 Rhodocyclaceae bacterium | reverse complement strand
GAACGCCCGCGGAGCAGGCCCCGGCGCGCCGAGGTAGCGGCGAACATCGCCTCCCGGCGCCCCGCCCGCTTCGGCGGCACGCCGAAGCGGGTTCCCCGTCGGCCGCCGAACGTCCCGCTGCGCCGGCCCGAACCCGGTGCGCGGATTGCGGAGGGGGGCGGGTTGACGCAGGTCAAGCGTCTTGAAGAAAAAATGCCAACGCGGAGGCGATTCAATACAGAATTGACATGCGTGTGCGGCTGTGTCGCTTGCTATTACTAAAGTGATAACCAGCGACGCCCCGGGGAAAGGTCGGGGAATGCCGTGCCGACTGTCCCGCCGATGGCGGCCTGGAATCAATGGTCCGTGCACCCGACCCATACCGGCAGCGGTGTTCGGCGTGCCCGGAGGAGGAACACCGTGAAGACCATCATGCTCGTCGACGACTCGGCGACGATCCTGCTGTCGATCTCCAACATCCTGACGAAGGCCGGCTACGCGGTGGAGAAGGCGTCGAATGCGAACGACGGGCTGACGAAGTTCAAGGGCGGCACGAAGATCGACCTGCTGATCACGGACCTCAACATGCCGGGCATGAACGGCATCGATTTCATCAAGCAGGTGCGTACGCTGCCGGGATACAAGTTCATGCCCATCCTGTTCCTGACCACGGAGTCCCAGCAGGCCAAGCGGGCCGAGGCCAAGGCGGCGGGGGCATCCGGCTGGCTGGTGAAGCCCGCCACCGCCGATGAACTGCTGAACACGATCAAACTGGTTTTGCGCTAGCCGGAGAGGCCGTCCGTGGATTTCCTCCACTTCCTGCGCCGGGCCCTCCTGATCTTCGTCGCCGTCGGCGCGGGCGCCGGGCTCGTCATCTATTTCCTGCATCCGTGGTACCACGGCACGCTGCTCCCCTTCCTCGGGCTGTCCCACCCGCTCGGGGATTCCGTCGGTGCCCTGTTCATCGTGGCCGTCACTTACGCGGCGCAGCGCTTCGTGTCGGTGGCGCTGTATCGCGACTGGATGTTCGGCGCGATGAAGGCAAAGGCCGATACCCAGGCCAGGATCGATGCCGGCGTCGTGGCCGGCGAGGAGGTGAGCCACGAACTGGTGGAGGTCTCGCGCTTCAACAACGTGGTCCGGGGGCAGCTGCAGTCCGTGATCAAGGAGACGGACGACGCGGCCTTCGCCATCATGTCGCGCCTCCAATCCATCGACGAAGTGGTGAGCCACCTGGAGAACTTCGTCCGCGAGACCGCCAGCCAGTCCGACAGGCTGCTCAACGAGTCCGAGGCCAGCATCGCCCGGAACAAGGAACTCGTGGCGACGATGGAGACCTACATCCGGCAGCGGATCGACGTGGCCCATCAGGACCAGGAACGCATCAGCGTGATCGTCAAGGAGGCCCGATCCCTCGGCGCGCTGGTCCAGCTGATCCGCAACATTTCGGCCCAGACCAACCTGCTTGCCCTGAATGCCGCGATCGAGGCCGCCCGGGCCGGCGAAGCGGGGCGCGGCTTCGCCGTGGTCGCCGACGAGGTGCGCAAGCTGTCGGCGGCGGCGGAAAAGGCCGTGTCCCAGATCAACCAGGGCATCGAGTCGGTCGCCAGCACGATCGAGGTGCAGTTCGAGGAAAAGCTCGCCTCGACCAACATCGTTGCGGAAGAGGCGGCGCTGGAAAGCTTCGCGCGCCAGCTGGACGAGGTGGGCAGCAGCTACCAGGAGCTTGCCCGGCGCGATGCGGAGATCATGTTGACCGTGAGCGACAGCAGCGGGCAGCTGGCCAAGATGTTCATGGAGGCCATCGCCAGCATCCAGTTCCAGGATGTCACCCGGCAGCAGCTCGAAACCATCGTCCAGGCCCTGGACCGGCTGGATCGGCATGCCGTCTCGCTGGCCGAGCGGCTGCGCAATTGCGAGGATCCGAGCATCCGGGTGACGCCGTTGGCCGAACAGCTGGAGGAGATCTTCAGCCAGTACGTGATGCACTCCCAGCGGTCGTCCCATCGCGGTGCCCTGAACCAGGCGCAGGGACCTGCCGCCGAAGGGCCGAAGGTGGAGCTTTTCTGAGAGGAGGCGGGCGATGGGGAAGGTCCGGCGGGTGGCCATCGACAGGAACATGACGATCTACGAGGCCGAGCCCCTCAAGGAAATCCTGCTGAACGAGCTCCGCGGCGCCCCCGAGGGCGTCGAGCTCGATCTGTCCCGCGTCGGGGAAATGGACACGGCCGGGTTCCAGTTGCTGGTGCTCGCCAAGAACGAAAGCCGGCGCCTGGGGCGCGACCTGTCCATCGTCGCGCACAGCGCCGCCGTCCTGGATGTCATCGAGTTCTACAACATGCTGGCCTTCTTCGGCGACCCGGTGGTGATCGCCGCGGAAGCTGCCCGCTGAGGAGGCGCCATGGACGAAGTGATGGCCGTGTTCACGGTCGAGGCGCGCGAGCAGCTGACCGCCATGGAGGAGGGCCTCCTGCGCATGGAGCAGGGGGACCGGGACCCGGAGACCCTGAACGCGGTGTTCCGTTCGGCCCACACGATCAAGGGCGGCGCCGGGGTCGTGGAGATCCACGCCGTGGAGAAGTTCACCCACGTGCTGGAGAACGTCCTCGACCGGTTGCGCAACGGCGAGATCGCGGTGTCCGACCAGCTGGTGACCCTGCTGCTGCGCGGCTGCGACCACATCGGCGCGCTGCTCGATACGGTCGAGGAGGGAAATCCGGAGCCCGGCGGAGAACTTGCCGCGGCCGGCGTCGCCATCGCCGATGCCTTGCGCGCCTGGACTGCCGGACCGCCGGTGGCGGGGGGCGCCGGGGTCGCGCCGCAGCACCCGGCAGGCGAGGTGCACAGGGCGGGCGGGGACACGGCCATCAGCGACTGCTGGCATATATCGGTGCGTTTCGGGCAGAACGTGCTGAGGAACGGTATGGACCCCCTGGCGTTCCTGCGCTACCTGCTTTCCCTCGGGGAGATCGCCCACATGACGACCCTCGCCGATGCCTTGCCCGAGGCCGACGCCATGGATCCGGAAGCCTGCTACCTGGGCTTCGAGGTGGAACTGCGCAGCCACGCCGACAAGGCGGCCATCGAGCAGGTGTTCGATTTCGTGCGCGACGATTGCGACCTGCACATCCTGCCGCCCAACAGCCGCATCGCCGACTACGTCGCGCTGATCGAAAAACTGCCCGAGGAGACGATGCGCCTCGGCGAGATTCTCGTCGGCAGCGGCGCCCTGACCGCCGACGAACTGGCCCGCGGTCTGGCCCTCCAGCAGGGTCAGGCGGAAGAGGCTCCCGACGCCGCCGCGCCGACCATCGGCGAAATCCTCGTCGGCCAGAGCGCGGTCCAACCGGAGATCGTCGAGGCGGCGGCCACCAAACAGAAGCAGGTCAGCGACCGGAAGGCGGCCGAGGCCCGACTGATCCGGGTCCAGGCCGACAAGCTGGACCACCTGATCGACCTGGTGGGCGAACTGGTGATCGCCGGCGCCTCGGCGAACCTGCTGGCCCAGAAGAGCCGCCAGGCGCATCTCTTCGAGGCCACCTCGATCCTGTCCCGGCTGGTGGAGGACATCCGCGATTCCGCCCTGCAGTTGCGCATGGTCCAGATCGGCGAGACCTTCAATCGCTTCCACCGGGTGGTGCGGGACGTTTCGAAGGAAATCGGCAAGGAGATCGAACTGACCATCCGCGGCGCCGAGACCGAACTGGACAAGTCCGTCGTCGAGAAGATCGGCGATCCGCTGATGCATCTGGTCCGCAATGCCATGGACCATGGCATCGAGCCGACCGCCCGGCGCCTCGAGCGCGGCAAGCCCGTCGCGGGCCAGGTGGGGCTGAATGCCTTCCATGATTCCGGCAGCATCGTGATCGAGGTGACCGATGACGGCGGCGGGCTGCCGAAGGAAAAGATCCTCGCCAAGGCCGTCGCCCGGGGCATCATCGCCGCGGGACAGAACCTGAGCGACGCGGAGATCGCCAACCTGATCTTCGAACCGGGATTCTCCACCGCCGACCAGGTGACCAACCTGTCGGGCCGCGGCGTCGGCATGGACGTGGTGAAGAAGAACATCACGGCGCTGCGCGGCACCGTGGAGGTCCATTCGGAGGAGGGACTCGGATCGCGCTTCACGATCCGTCTGCCGCTCACGCTCGCCATCATCGATGGCTTCCTGGTCGGCGTGGCGAAGGCCTCCTACGTGATTCCGCTGGAAATGGTCGTCGAATGCCTGGAACTGCCGTTCGACGCGGGCGACAGCCATTACCTGAACCTGCGCGGCGAGGTGCTGCCCTTCGTGCGCCTGCGGGAGTTGTTCGAGGTCGATGGCGGCCGGCCGCCGCGCGAGAACGTGGTCGTCGTGAAGGCGGCGGGCCGCAAGGCCGGCATCGTCGTGGATGCGCTGCACGGCGAGTTCCAGACCGTCATCAAGCCGATGGCCGCCATCTTCAGGCACCTGCGCGGCATCGCCGGCTCCACCATCCTGGGCACCGGCGAGGTGGCCCTGATCCTCGACATCCTGGCCCTGGTGGGCCTGGCGTCGGCCAACGAAGTCGCCGTGCCGGGGGCCCTCCCGGCGCGGACTTGATTTTTCGGGAGAACCACAATGTTCAAGAACCTGCTGATCGGCACCCGCCTGGGACTCGGTTTCGCCTTCGCCCTCGTCATGATGGCCCTCATTGCCGGCCTCGGCATCGAGCGCATGAGCATGTTGAAAGGCGAGATCGACTCGATGGTCAAGGACCGCTTCCCGAAGACCGTGCAGGCCAACGACATCATCGATGCCCTCAACGTCATCGCACGGGCCATGCGGAACGCGGCGCTGGTCAAGAAGGAAGAGGACGTGCGCAAGGAAATCGACCGGATCGCGGAACAGCGCAAGATCATCGTCGACCGGCTGGAAAAGCTCAACCAGTCCATCAAGTCCGATGCCGGAAAGGAGAAGCTGAAGGCGCTCGTCGAGGCGCGCAACGCCTACGTGCCGGTCCAGGACAAGTACATGGACATCCTGAAGAACGGCAAGAAGGAAGACGCCGTCGAGTATCTCCTCACGACGGTGCGCACGGCCCAGAACGGCTACCTGAAGGCCGTCAATGATCTCGTCACCTTCCAGACGGAGCTGATGGACAAATCGGGCAAGAGCGCCGCCGAAGCCTACGACGCGGCGCGCATGACGCTGATCGCCATTTCCCTCGCCGCCGTCCTGATTTCCATCGGCTTTGCCGTGTGGATCACCCGCACCATCACGAAACCGATCGGCGAGGCGGTGTCGGCGGCGAACGCGCTGTCGGAGGGCGACCTGACGGTGCATATCGAATCCGACTCGAAGGACGAGACGGGGCAGCTGAAGGCGGCGATGCAGGCGATGGTGGGCAAGCTGTCGCACATCATCGGCGAGGTGAGGACGGCGGCGGATGCCCTCACGTCGGCGGCCGGGCAGGTGTCGGCCACCGCGCAGTCCCTGTCCCAGTCTTCGTCGGAGCAGGCGGCGTCGGTCGAGGAGACGACGGCATCCATGGAGCAGATGACGGCCTCGATCAACCAGAACACCGAGAACGCGCGGGTCACCGACGACATGGCCACGAAGGCGGCGCAGGAGGCCACCGACGGCGGCGCGGCGGTGAAGGAGACCGTGGAGGCGATGAAGCAGATCGCCGGCAAGATCGGCATCATCGACGACATCGCCTACCAGACCAACCTGCTGGCGCTGAACGCGGCCATCGAGGCGGCGCGGGCCGGGGAGCACGGCAAGGGATTCGCCGTCGTCGCGGCGGAAGTGCGCAAGCTGGCCGAGCGCTCCCAGGTGGCGGCGCAGGAGATCGGCGAGCTGGCCGGATCGAGCGTGAAGATGGCCGAGAAGGCGGGGGACCTGCTGGACGAGATGGTGCCGAGCATCAAGAAGACCTCGGACCTGGTGCAGGAGATCGCGTCGGCATCGCAGGAACAGTCGCAGGGGGTCGGCCAGATCAACGGTGCGATGGGTCAGTTGAACCAGGCGACGCAGCAGAACGCGTCGGCTTCGGAGGAACTGGCGGCGACCGCCGAGGAGATGGGTGCCCAGGCCAACCAGCTGCAGCAGCTGATGGAGTTCTTCTCGCTCGAAGACGAGACGGGAACCCGCGGCAGCGTGCCGATGAAGCGCCCGGCCGCCCGCCCGGCGGCGCCAGCCGCGCGGCGCCCGTCCGT
>DAOLKI010000157.1:0-6176 GCA_035331665.1 Rhodocyclaceae bacterium | reverse complement strand
GGGGGAGGCCGCCGGCGCCGCGAGCGCGGCGGCGTCCGGCGCGCCCGCGAGGATGCCGGCCGTCAGAACGCCGATCACCGGGAACAGGGAGGCCAGGGTCACGATGCCGAAGCCGGAAAGGGCATTGTCGCCGCGACCGGCCGAGGCCGAAACGCCGATCCCGACGGCCAGCACCAGAGGCACGGTGACCGGCCCGGTGGTGATGCCGCCGCAATCCCAGGCCAGTCCGAGCACCTGGTCGAGCCCCGGCCGCGCGTCGGCGTACAGGGTGAGCGCGAGACAGGCGGGCACCACCAGGGCGACGAGCGTCTTCAGGCGCCACCCGAACATGAGGCGGAGGAGCCCGACCATCGCAGCCACGCCCACGCTCGCCCCGACCGCCACCACCAGCCAATCGACCTTCGGGCCGAGCACGAATTTCAATAGCGGAGCCCGCTCTCCGGCCACCGACCGGCCGGCCGCCTGCAAAGCACCGATGGCCGGCTCGGCGAACGTGGCCGCCGCGCCCAGCAAGCCGCCGAAGGCCAGGATGGTCAGGGGGTCGGAGCGTCCCGGCATCAGGAAGCCGATGTTCTCGGCGAAGGGCATCAGGCCCCGCTTGACGCCCTCCATGAAGAACATGAGCCCGAGGATCACGGCGCAGATGCCGAGCGCGATCGCCTCCGCCTCTTCGGGCGACGTGCGCAGGGCCAGGGCCTGGAATCCGATCAGCAGGACGGCCAGCGGCACGACGGCCAGCACCTGTTCGCGCATCCGGACGGACACGTAGGGCGTGACGAGCCGGTGCAGGTCCACGGCCCGCAGGCGATGCCGCGCCCGGGGCATGGCCCGCTCCATCGCGTGGACGTCGTTGTAGCTGATCTGCCGATGGTGGCGGCGGATGGCCCCGAGATACTGGCCGTAGCGGAGGGTTTTGTCGGGCATGGCGGCGCGTGGGAACAACGCCGATTCTGCCACGCCTGGCCGCATTGGTCAGGTAACCGTCAGGTTTTGTTCGTCGCCGGCGCCTGGCCGCCGGATCACCGGCGCCCAGGTACTCGGGTTCAGTGCCCGAAACTGTCGGCGTCGAACATCTCCGGGTCCGGTCGGTCGAGGGCGTCCAGCCGGGCCATCTCGTCGGCCGTCAGGGCGAAGTCGAAAAGGGCCAGGTTCTGCGCCAGGCGGACCGGGTCGGCGGACTTCGGGCAGGTCACGAATCCCTGCTGCACCTGCCAGCGCAGCAGAATCTGGGCGCTCGTGCGGCCATGGCGCGCCGCGATGGCGGACACCACCGGGTCGGCCAGCATGGCGCCGCCCATCCCCAGGGGGCGCCACGATTCGGTGACGATGCCTTGCCGGCGGTGCAGGGCCACCAGGTCGTCGCGGCGGTGCCAGGGGTCGAGCTGGATCTGGTTCACGTGCGGCACGAAGCCCCGGTCGAACAGGCGCTGCAGGTGCGCCGGTTTGAAGTTCGACGTGCCGATCGCGCGCACCTTGCCCGTCTCGAGCAACCGCACCAGGCCCTCGTAGGCCTCCACGTACCGGTCCTGGTCCGGGTTCGGCCAATGCACCAGGAACAGGTCCACGTAGTCGGTGCCGAGGCGGTCCAGGCTGGCTTCCAGCGCCTCGCGCACCAGGCCCACGCCGTGCCAGCGGCGGTTGAACTTGGTGGTGACGAAGATTTCGCCGCGGTCGATCCCGGAGGCGCGGATGCCTGCGCCGACACCGCGCTCGTTGGCGTAGTTCTCGGCGGTGTCGATCAGCCGGTAGCCGATCCCGATCGCGCGCGGGATCACCCGCGCCGCCTCGGCGTCGTCCATCGGCCACGTGCCCAGGCCCAGTTGCGGCATCTCGACGCCGTTCGCCAGCGTGACCGTGGGACTCACCGCCGTCCGTTCTTCCATCGCCCTGCTCCCCATCGTCCGAAGAAACGCCGCATTGTGCCGCAAGCGCGCCGTCGCCGTGGTCCCGGCGGCGCGGTCGTCGGGGCAGCCACCGGTGACGCCGCGCCGTTTACACCGAATTTACGCGGCCTGTAGGACACTGGCCCCAGGTGAAGTTCCTGCGGGGAAACGTTCGATGAATTCCACGACGCTCGACAAGATTCCGGCCGGAGGACCATTCGGCCGCCATGCGACTGCCATTGCCGCCTGCGCCCTCACGGCCGCCGTCTCGGCGCCGCTGCACGCGGTGCTGGACCTGGCCAACATCGTGATGCTCTTCCTGCTGACCGTGTTCCTGGTGGCGGCCTTCCTCGGCCGGGGTCCGGCGATCTTGGCCGCCTTCCTGGCCGTGGGTCTGTTCGATTTCTTTTTCGTCCCGCCGCAGCTCTCCTTCGCCGTCGCCGATGCCCAGTATCTCGTCACCTTCGCCGTCATGCTCGCCGTGGGGCTGGTCACCGCCCACCTGGTGGCGCGACTGGCCGACCAGACGCGGGAGGCGCGGGCGCGGGAGCGGGAGACCCGGCAGCTTTACGACGTGGCGCGCGCCATGGCCGGGGCGCACACCCTGGAACGGGTCGTCGAGGCCTTGCGGCACTACCTGCAAGGCCGCGAGCTGGACAGCAACCTGCTGCTGGCCGCGGGCGACGATGTCCTGGCGGACCAGCCCGGCGGGCATCACGCCCTCGGCACCCTGGAATCGGGTTTCGCCCGGTCCGCCTTCCAGCGCGGCGTGGTCGTGGAGACGGACTCCATGGTCGGATCCGGCATCGCCGTCGCATTCCTTCCCCTTTGCGCGCCCTCGTGCGTGCGCGGGGTCCTCGCCGTCACGCCGCGCTTCATCGACCCGCAGGACCTGCGGGAGCAGCGCGGCGCCCTGGAGGCCGTGGCCTCCCTGACCGCCCTGGCCCTGGAACGGCTGCACTTCGAGCAGGTGGCGCGGCATGCGGAGCTGCGCATCGCCGAGGAACGCCTGCGCACTTCCGTGCTGTCGTCCCTGTCCCACGATCTGCGCACGCCGCTCACCACCCTGGTCGGCCTTGCCGACACCCTGGCCCAGGGAGACCGCCCCCTGCCGCCGTCGGTGGCGGAAACCGCCGGGGTGATCCGCGACCAGGCCCAGGCCATGCACCGCCTGCTCTCGGACCTGCTCGACATGGCCCGGTTGCAGGGCACGGACACGGCCCTGCGCCGCGAGTGGCAGCCGCTGGAGGACGTGGTGGGCGCGAGCCTGCGCCAGGCCGAAGGCAGCGCTGCCGGCCGGCAGGTGGACGTGGCCCTGGCGGCGGACCTGCCGCTGCTCCACCTCGACGCGGTGTTGATGGAAAGGGTGTTCTGCAACCTGCTCGACAATGCCTTCAAGTACTCAACCGCCGATGCCGGAGTCATGCTGACCGCCGTGCGCGCCGACGGCGAGGTGCTCGTCTCGGTCTGCAACGAGGGCTCGCGCTTCCCGCCCGACAGGATTCCGGCCATGTTCGACATGTTCGTCCGCGGCCGCGAGGAATCCAGCATCCCGGGCGTCGGCCTGGGGCTTGCCATCTGCAAGGCCATCGTTGCCGCCCACGATGGCCGCATCTGGGCGGAGAACACGGAGCGCGGCGCCTGCGTGCGCTTCACGCTTCCGGCGTCGACGCCGCCGGTCGTGGAGGAGGAATCATGAACGGACCCGCCCCCATCGCCCTGGTCGTCGAGGACGAACCCCAGATCCGGCGCTTCGTCTGCGGTGCCCTGGCCGAGGAATCGTGCCGCACGCGGGAGGCCGGATCGGTCGCCCAGGGGCTGGCCCTGGCGGCGCGGGAGCACCCGCAACTGGTGATCCTGGACCTGGGCCTGCCGGACCGGGACGGGGTGGCTTTCATCCGGGAATTGCGCAGCTGGTCGGCCGTGCCCGTTCTCGTCCTCTCCGCGCGCACGGCGGAACCCGACAAGATCGCCGCCCTGGACGCCGGTGCCGACGACTACCTGACCAAACCTTTCGGGGTGGGCGAACTGCGTGCCCGCATCCGCGCCATGCTCCGCCGCCAGCAGACCCTTGCCGATGCGGGGGCCCTGCACCGCTTCGGGGACGTGGAACTGGACCTGTCCCGCCACGTCATCACGCGCGCCGGCGCCGAGGTGCATCTGACGCCGCAGGAATATTCCCTGCTGGCCCTGCTGGTGACGAACCCCGGGCGCGTGCTGACCCAGGGCTTCCTGATGGACAAGGTCTGGGGACCCGGCCACCGGGAGGACAACCATTACCTGCGGGTGTACATGGGCCGGTTGCGCCAGAAGCTCGAGGCGGACCCGACCCGCCCGCGCCACCTGGTTACCGAGACCGGCGTCGGCTACCGCTTCCAACCCTGAATCGAAAGGCATTCCATGTCCGAAAGCCATTCCGAGGGCCGCCTGCCCGTGCTCGCCCTGGCCGCCCTGGGGGTCGTTTACGGCGACATCGGCACGAGCCCCCTCTATGCCATCAAGGAGGTGTTCGGCGGCGCCCACCATCCCGTGCCGATCACGCCGGAAAACGTGCTCGGCATCCTGTCCGTGATCTTCTGGTCCCTGATGGTCGTCGTCAGCCTGAAGTACGTGGCCTTCATCATGCGCGCCAACAACAAGGGCGAGGGCGGCATCATGGCCCTGATGGCACTGGCGATGCGGCCCCTGCCGGAGTCCTCCCGCCGCCGTCGCGTCGTCCTGGTCATGGGTCTCTTCGGGGCCGCCCTGTTCTACGGCGACGGCGTCATCACCCCGGCCATCTCCGTGCTGTCGGCCGTCGAGGGCCTGGAAGTCGCCACACCGGCCTTCAAGCCCTACGTGCTGCCGATTTCCCTGGCCATCCTGGTCGGACTCTTCGCCGTGCAGCGGCGCGGCACCGCCGCCGTGGGCGTTCTGTTCGGACCGGTGATGGTGCTGTGGTTCCTGACCCTGGCGGTCCTGGGCGTGCGCGGCATCGCGGACAACCCGTCCGTGCTCGCGGCCCTGGATCCGGCCCACGGCCTGCACTTCTTCCTGGCCAACCCGCAACTGGGATTCCTTTCCCTGGGGGCCACCGTGCTCGCCCTCACCGGGGCGGAGGCCTTGTACGCCGACATGGGGCATTTCGGCCGCCGGCCCATCCAGTACGCATGGTTCGGCCTGGTGCTGCCCTCGCTGCTGCTCAACTACTTCGGCCAGGGAGCCTTGCTGCTGCAGGACCCCAAGGCCATCGAGAATCCCTTCTACCTGCTGGCCCCCGGGGTGCTTCTGCTGCCCATGGTCGCCCTCGCGACGGTGGCCACCGTCATCGCCTCCCAGGCGGTGATCTCCGGGGCCTTTTCCATCACCCAGCAGGCGATCCAGCTCGGCTTTGCGCCGCGCATGGAGATCGCCCACACCTCGGACCGGCAGATCGGCCAGATCTACCTGCCCGGCATCAACTGGTCCCTGCTTGCCGCCGTGGTGGCGCTGGTGGTGGGCTTCGGCAGTTCGTCGGCCCTGGCAGCGGCCTACGGCATCGCGGTCACCGGCACCATGTTCATCACGGACGTCCTGGCCTACGTGGTCGCCCGCCATCTGTGGGGATGGAGCGCCTGGCGGGCCTTCCTGGGGGCCCTGCCCTTTGCGCTGATCGATCTCTGCTTCTTTTCCGCCAATTCGGTGAAGCTCCACGACGGCGGATGGTTCCCGCTGGTCTTCGGACTCGGCGTCTATCTGCTGCTGTCCACATGGAAGTCCGGCCGCGACCTGCTGCGCCGCCGCCTGGCGGCGGACGCCATGGACCTGGAGGGCTTCGTCGCCCACATGGACGGCAGCGTGACCCGGGTGCCCGGCACCGCCGTCTTCCTGGCGCAGAACCTGGATACCGTGCCCAACGCGATGCTGCACAGCCTCAAGCATTACAAGGCCCTGCACGAACGCAACGTGATCGTCTCGGTGGCCATCATGGACGTGCCGCGGTTCGCCGACTCGAAGCGGGTATCGGTGCTGCGCATGGACAACGGCTTCTGGCAGGTCAAGGTCTACTACGGGTTCATGGAGCATCCGGACATTCCCGCGGCACTCGAATGGTGTGCCGAGGACGGATTGGACCTGGAGGCCATGGATACCTCCTACTTCCTCGGCCGGGAAACCCTGATCCCCCGGTTCGGCTCGGAGATGCATTTCTGGCGCGAGAAGATCTTCGTCGCCATGTTCCGCAACGCCGGGAGCGCGGCGAGTTTCTTCGGCCTGCCGCCCAACCGGGTCGTGGAATTGGGGACCCAGGTGGAGATGTAGGAAATGTCAGGGCCT
>DAOLKI010000156.1:0-6192 GCA_035331665.1 Rhodocyclaceae bacterium | reverse complement strand
ACAGCGTCACCAGCGTCCATGTGATCCTGTCGGTGGCCAAGCTGAAGCAGAAGGCGGAAGTCACTCTCCACGTGAAGGGCAAGGACATCTACGCCGACAGCGAGGAAGCCGACCTCTATGCCGCCATCGACACGGTCTGCGACAAGCTCGACCGGCAGGTGTTGAAGCACAAGGAAAAGGTAGGCGAGCACACCCGCGACAAACGCCACGCCGTCGAATAAGGCGTCATTTGCGGCGGGGGGGTTTTTCGTTATACTGCGCCGCCATTCGGCAAGCCCCGTCCGCCGCCACTCCTCCCCTGCCGCCCAAGGCCATGAACCAGATCGCGCCGCTGCTTCCGGCATCGAACGTCGTCGCGGGGCTGGACGCCAGCAGCAAGAAGCGGGTGTTCGAACAGGCCGGCCTCCTCTTCGAGAACCAGCAGGGCGTCGCGCGAAGCACCGTCTATGACGCCTTGTTCGCCCGGGAACGCCTGGGCTCCACCGGACTCGGCCAGGGGATCGCCATTCCCCATGGCCGGATCAAGGGCCTGAAAGAATCCGTCGGCGCGTTTATCCGGCTCGCCAACCCGGTCCAGTTCGACGCGCCGGACGGAAAGCCCGTCCACCTGATCTTTGTGCTCCTGGTCCCCGAGGCGGCGACGGAGCATCATCTGCAACTCCTTTCCGAACTGGCCCAGATGTTCTCCGACCGGGCCTTCCGGGAACAACTCGCCGCGGCTGCCGATGCCGCCGCAATCCACGCGCTCTTCACCGGCTGGCAGTGCAACAACTGACCATCGCGAAACTGTTCGAGCGCCGAGGCGAACGCCTGCGCTTGCAGTGGATATGCGGCGACCTGGAGCGTTTCCTCACCGACGGGGAGGCAGACGTCTCGCCGGCGGACCTCGTCGGACACCTGAACCTGATCCATCCCGAACGCCTGCAGGTCCTCGGCGCGCCTGAGATCGCCTGGGCCCAGAAACAGGCCCTGGGCAAAGTCGAGCATCACATCGAGGAGATCATCAATGCGCGGCCGCCGGCACTGATCATCGCCGATGCGTGCGAGATTCCGTCCATGGTGCAACGGTGTTGCGAGGGCTCGGGCACGCCTCTGTTCACCACGCCGCTGCCGGCCGCCGCCGTCATCGATGCCCTGCGCCTCTACCTGTCGCGGCGATTGGCCGAGACGGTGTCGCTGCACGGGGTCTTCATGGACGTCCTCGGCATGGGCGTGCTGATCACCGGCGACTCGGGGGTCGGCAAGAGCGAACTGGGCCTGGAACTCATCTCGCGTGGGCACGGGTTGGTGGCCGACGACGTGGTCGAGGTGTTCCGGGTGGGGCTGGATACCCTGGAGGGCCGCTGCCCGCCACTGCTCAAGGACTTCCTCGAGGTGCGCGGCCTCGGACTGCTGAACATCCGAACGGTATTCGGCGAAACGGCCTGCCGGCGCAAGATGCGGCTGAAGCTCATCGTCCACCTGCAGAAACCGCAGACGGGCGTGCCCGAGATGGCCCGCCTGCCGCTGGACGCGCAGACGGAAACCATCCTCGGGGTCCCCGTTCGCAAGGTGACGATTCCCGTGGCCGCCGGCCGCAACCTGGCCGTTCTGCTCGAAGCGGCGGTCCGATCCACCATTCTCCTCGTGCGCGGCATCGACAGCATGCAGGAGTTCATCGACCGCCAGCAGCGGGCCCTCGACAACGATTACGACCTCGAGGAGTGAGAAGCCGGCAGGTCATGTCAACGTCAACCGGGGCCCGCGCGTTGTCGCTCATGCCGCCGTATTTTCTGTCCCGAGGGGGAGGGACGGCGACATCCACTCAATGTCACGGAGACCGAAGATGAAAAAGCTGCTGACCGCCCTGGTTGCGACCCTGTTCGCCACCACCGTATTCGCCCAAGCCGCCGGCGGCACCTGCGAGGCGCAGGCGACCGAGAAGAAGCTCGCCGGCGCCGCCAAGAGCAGTTTCATGAAGAAATGCGAACGCGAAGCCAAGGCCGCCGAAGGCAAGACGGCGAAGACCGCCCAACAGGAGAAGATGAAGACCTGCAACAAGGAGGCCGGCGACAAGAAGCTGAAGGGCAAGGAGCGCAAGGCATTCATGAGCGATTGCCTCAAGAACAAATAAGGCGTCGACGACGGCGCAATCCGTCACGAACCGAATGCCGGCCGATTGTGGGCCGGCATTTTTTTTGCCAGAATCCACCGATTGCCCTCCGCCCGGGTGCCGCGTGCCATGACCATCCGACGTTCCGTTGCCGCATTGTTCGTCCTGTCGCTTCTGCCTTTTTCGGCCCAGGCCTTCCGGTTTTCCGAGGAGGAGGCCAAGGAGAAGGCGGTCGCTGACGACGCCGCCGCACGTGCCAAGGCAGCCGGCCCGGCCGTTTCGCCGGCCTGCCGCGAGAAACTCAAGAACGAGAAGGTCGCCGTCCTGCTGGCGGAACGCGGGAGCAAGGGCATCAATGCCGACCAGAGCCGCTACGGCGGGCACTTCCAGGCAATCGACCGGCGCTTGCAGAAGCAGGGCATGCGCACCTATACCCAGGAGGAGATCAAGAAACAGGTCGCCCAGGCGGAGATCGAGGCTCATTTCCGGAACGACCCCGACGCGGCACTTAACGCTTCCAGGAAGCTCGGTGCCACCATGTTCCTGCGCGGCGCGATCAGTTCCCGCACGGGCATCAACCCGATCCTGAAGATAAACGAGGTCTATGTGAACATGGGCTTCACGCTCGTCGGCGCCGACGGCCAGATCATTTCCGAGGCGTCGGCCAGTTCCGATTCCTATTCCGGCGGTGATACCATCGGCATGGCGCTGACCCTCATCAACGAACAGGCCGACGGCGTCGTCGGCCGGCTGCTGCGTGGTTACTGCACCGAACGCGGCGGCAAGAAGTCCAAGTAAACCGAACCCAAAGGAATCCATGATGAATGTCGCGTTGAAGGCTCTCCTGGTTTCGGCCGGTCTGCTGTCCGGCATCCCGGCCCTTGCCCAGCCGAGTTTCGAGAATCCGTCTCCGACCGCCGGCAGCGACACTTCGAAGAAGGCCAACGAAATGGCCGACAAGGGCATGTACAAGCCGATCGAGTACCAGAACGCCGCGAAGAAGGGCCCCACGCTCGTCGTGATCCCGGGCGACATCAAGAGCAACAACGCCACCTTCGTCCAGAAGTTCGGTCCCAACAACATCGCCGACTTCGCGGAACTGGAACTTGGCAAGGCGAATTTCGGCATCCTCGAACGCACGGACCTGGGGCCGCTGCTCCAGGAATTCCAACTCGCCTACACGATGGGCGACCCCCAACAGGCGCGCAAGTACCTGCAAAAGGGCAAGCTCAAGACCACCAAGTGGGTCGTAAAGTTCGACATCCTGAAAGCCGAGCAGGTGGCCCAGGCCCAGGAAGGCTTCGACGGTCGGCCCATCGGCGCGCTGCTGGGCATCTTCGGGGGAGGACGCGGTGGCGCAGCGGCGGAAACCGTCGTCGGTTCGGTGAAGACCGGCGAGGCCACCGGCGTTTGGATCATCGGCATGCGTTACAAGATCATGGACGCCAACACCACCGAACAGGTGGCAACGGGCTACACGGAGGAGAAGATGGAAGTCGGCGCCAAGTCTTCCTCCGTGATGGGCGTTTCCTCCGGCCAGCAGGGCGGACTGACCCTGGACGGCATGGTCCAGCGTCTGGTCCAGAAACTGGTCTGGGAAATCGATTCCAAGCACAAATGATCCATCCCCCGGCCCGTTGATGCGGTCGGGAGAGGGTGATTAGGGGAGAAGACAACGTGAGCATCGATTCGAGGCGCCTGCTGGCAGCCCTCGCCGCCGGCCTGCTGGTCGCCGCGTGCGAAACCAACCCGTCCAAGCCGGCCGACCCGGCGGCGGCCAACAATCCGTCCCCGACGGCGGGCAGCAGCAGTTCCCAGAAGGCCAACGAAATGGCCGACAAGGCGATGTACAAGCCCATCGAGTACCAGAACGCGGCGAAGAAAGGCCCGAGCCTGGTCGTGATCCCGGGCGACATCAAGAGCAACAACGCCACCTTCACGCAGAAGTTCGGTCCCAACAACATCGCCGACTTCGCGGAACTGGAACTGGGCAAGGCAAACTTCGGCGTGCTCGAACGAGCGGACTTGGGGCCGCTGCTCAAGGAGTTCCAGCTCGCCTACACCATGGGTGATCCCAAGGCGGCGCGCAAGTACCTGCAGAAGGGGAAGCTGAAGACCACCAAATGGGTCGTCAAGTTCGACATCCTGAAGGCCGAACAGGTCGCCCAGGCGCAGGAGGGCTTCGACGGCCGGCCGATCGGCGCGCTTGCCGGCATCGCCATCGGCGGCCGTGGCGGCGCGGCTACCGAAACGGTGGTGGGCTCGGTCAAGACCGGCGAGGCAACCGGAGTCTGGATCATCGGCATGCGCTACAAGATCCTGAACGCCAACACCACCGAACAGGTGGCGACGGGCTACACGGAGGAAAAGATGGAGGTCGGCGCCAAGTCGTCGTCCGTCATGGGCTTTTCCTCGGGCCAGCAGGGCGGTCTGACCCTCGACGGCATGGTCCAGCGTCTGGTGCAAAAGCTCGTCTGGGAAATCGACGCGAAGAACAAGTGACCGTGCGCATCGCTCTGGCGGCACGGCACCGGAGACGGCCATGAACATGCCTCAGAAACTCGGCAAGTACGAAATCCGCCGTGAGTTGGGGAGCGGCGCCATGGGGATCGTCTACGAGGGCTGGGATCCGGCCATCGGGCGGCGGGTGGCGATCAAGACCGTCAAGCGCGAACAGCTCGACCGTGCCGAAGCCGAGGAAGTCTTGGTCCGCTTCCGCCGGGAGGCCCAGGCCGCCGGCCGGTTGTCCCACCCGAACATCGTGGCCATCTACGAGTTCGGGGAAGATGGCGGCACCTCCTTCATCGCGATGGAATTCATCGAGGGACGCGAGCTCAAGGATCATTTCGACGACGAGGAGCGCTTCCCGCTGCCGCGGGTCGTGGCCATCATGGAACAGTTGCTGGCCGCCCTGGACCACGCCCACAAGAATGGCGTCGTGCATCGCGACATCAAGCCGGCCAACATCATCCTGCTCGCCGATGGAACGGTGAAGGTGGCCGATTTCGGCATCGCCCGGATCGAATCCTCGAATCTGACCCAAGCCGGGTCGGTGCTCGGTACGCCGTCCTACATGTCGCCCGAACAGTTCATGGGCCAGACCGTCGATGGCCGTTCGGATCTCTATTCCGCCGGAGTCATCCTCTACCAGTTCCTGACGGGCGAAAAACCCTTCACCGGGGCTCTGACGACAATCATGCACAAGGTGCTGAACGAGGAACCGCCGGCGCCATCCATTCTCAACGTCCAGGTACGGCGCCCCTTCGACGCGCTGGTGAAGAAGGCCATGGCCAAGCGGCCCGACGAGCGTTTCCAGAGCGGACGCGAGTTTGCCGCAGCGCTCGCCGCGGCGGCAGACCAGCCGGTCGACTCGGACGCGACCATGGTCGGCGATGCCGATGCAACCATCGCCGCCGACCGGACTGTCGCGGCCGACCGGACGGTGGCCGCGGACCGGACCGCGGCGGCACGCCCCGCGCCTGGTCCCGGGCACCGAAGTGAAGAAGGGGATGGTGAGGAAGGGAGAGACTGTGACTTGGGTGGTGACTGTGACAAAGATACCGCCTGGGCCGGTTTCGTAAATGACCTGGGTGGAAGGCAACTGACTGATACTGGCCAGCCCGCCGGCTATGGAGCTGACATACTTTTGGGGAATGAGCAGTTTGACGGCACCGTTTTTGTCTTCTGCTTCGGATCTCGGCACTTTCACCGCTTGACGCAGTTGCAGGTCATTTAGCGAGATAGAACTAACATAACCGAAGCCCAGTCCGATAATGTCGAGCACCGGAAAGACAGCGAAGATAAAGAGAAAGAAGAAAGCCGGTCCAAACTCGGCGATGCTCGAGCCGCGCCTGCGCCCTTTCGGACCAAGCGCCCCCGGCAGACCGCGCTTTTCATTCAGACCTAATTGAAAGGTTTGAGCCGCTCTAATCTTCACAGAATTCATCCCTTGCCGATTGGCACCGATGATCTGTATATACCACCGCAGTGTAAAGAGTTTGTGAGGGCTAAGCTGCTTTCGGCTTGGCGCGGTCGCAGCACCTGTTTATCTAGGTATCTAAGCTTAATGGGTGCCCTTAGGCCCAGATGTCCGGCTCTCT
>DAOLKI010000155.1:0-6201 GCA_035331665.1 Rhodocyclaceae bacterium | reverse complement strand
CAGGGAAAGGTAGTAGGTTCCAGGCCCCACCCCGTCCACGGGAAAGCTGTGGTTCGTGGTTTCCGACCAGCTGCCAAGCAGGTTTCCGGCCGCGTCGAAAAGCGCCAGGTTCGCGCCGATGGCGACCCCGTCCGGGGTCCCGTAGGCGATCGTCAAGCTGGCGCCATGCTCCACAGTTACTGCATACCAATCCGTATCGGCGCTGGAGGAGAAATGCCCGAAGATCGGATTCGCCGCGGCGAAAGGCGTCGCCGTCCCGCGGCCGCCATTGTCGCCGGATTCGAACTGGCCCCGTTCCGACTCGGTCGCGCTCAGGGTGAGGCGGTACTGTTCCTGCAGGGGCGTGACACCCGTTTCCAGGGTGGCGAAGTAGGTGCCGGCGTGGCCCACATTGACCTGGAAAGTCCCGTCCCCGAGAACAGACCACTGGCCGATCGGATCGAAAGCGTCGTCGTAGAGCTTGAGCGTCCAATTCGCCAACCCGGCCGCCGGATAATCCACCGCGACCGACAACACCCCCTCGCCGCCAACGGCGATCGCGTAGCAGTCCTTTTCCGCTGCCACCGGCAAACGCCCGATTATCGGGACTCCGGTCGTCGCCATGTCAGCCGTTTCGAGCGTGTCGTTGCTCTCGCTCTCGAAGTCACCGAAGGATCCAGCCCCATACGTCGCGGAAAGGCCGTATTGGGCGACGCCGGCGTAGTCGTCACGCGTTACCGCGAAATCGTAGGTCCCACCCGCGGGAATCCAGAGCACCAGGTCCCGATCGGCGCCGGATACGCCCCACCCGGCAAGTGTCGTTCCGGTCCCGTCGGTGGCGGTGACGAAGAAGGCCCCGGCATAACCGCCTCCGGGGTGGTCGAAATGCAGGTCAACGGCGCCGGCACCCGTCGCCGTGAAAGCATAGTGATCCACATCGGCCGAGGTCGGCAGGACGCCGTAGGTCATCCGTCCGGCCACCAGCGCGTCGGCTGCTTCCGCGACATCGTTGGGCTCGCTTTCCACGGCCAGCAGTCCGGGCGTGAAGGAGGCGGCAAACGCGTATTGCTCGGCGGACCAGTACGCCCCGCTGAACCCCTCGACGCGGACGAAGAAGTCCCCGGGGCCGCCGGCATTGAAGCCCATGGAACTCAGGAAGGTTCCCGCGCTCTCCACCAGGAGGCCGCCCGAGCCGTCGAAAACGGAGACGCGGAACCCCCCGGCCGGGAATCCCGGATACCCACCGATGGAGAACGCGCCCGACGCGGTGGCGTGGACGACGTACCAGTCCTGGTCGCCGGCCGAGCCGAGGACGCCATGCACCACGCTGTCGATCCCGATGGCCATTGCGCTGCCGGCGTCGTCGTCCGGTTCGCGCTCGAAAGTACCGGCGACGCCGGCCGAGAATTCCGCGGTCACTGTGTAAGGATGGGTATTGAGGACCGAGTCGGCCGAAACTTCCACGTAGTACGCGCCACCGCCCGGCACGGAAACGCCGAGATCCCGGTCGCCGACGAAGATGGCGCGCGACAGGACTTGGCCACCACCATCCTTGACGGCAACGGAAAACCCGCCGCTGCCGGTCAACGGGCCGTCGAAATGGATCGACAGGTTCCCCGCCTGCGGCACCGCCAGCACAAACACATCGGAATCGCTCGCATCGGAAAGCGATCCTGCGACACTGCGTCCCGACAACAGGCCATCCGCCGAGCCCATGTCGCCGTTGGGCTCCGATTCGGCTTCGCCGACGAACGTGGCCGTGATCCCATACTGGTTCGCCTTCCAGTCGGGATAGGGTGCCGGCGCCATCAATGGACTTCCGGCCGCGACACTCACGTAATAATCACCCGCCTCGGTGATGACCACTTGACGGCTCTGCGGATATACATCGGCCCAGGATCCGAGAACCACTCCGTCGCCATTCCTCACGGTCAGAACCAATTCGCCACCCGGCAGGGATCCCGCGGCACCCACGTTGCCAAGGGATAAGGCGAGGACGCCCGATCCCTCGGCGTGGATCCTGTATTGATCGACGTCTCCGGCGGAGGAGAGGTTTCCCGCCATTTGGCGGCCGTCCGTCAATTGATCGGCGCTGCCCGCGTCCCCGTTGCCCTCCGACTCGAACTCCGGCGGCAATTCCAGCGGAGTATCGGATACGGAAAGGGTGTAGTCACCCCCGTTCCAGTTGAAACCCCGCTCGACGGAGAAATAGACCGGGTTGCCGCCCGGGACCACAATGGTGCCCCACGTATCGCGCAGGTCCAGTGGCGCAAACCAGGACCCGAGCAGGATGCCGAAAGAATCCCGCGCGTCCAGCCGGTACAGGTATCCCCCACCCGGCATGACGAGCGAAACAGCGAGCCGGGCGGGACCAGATGGATTGACGACGAAGCAATCCCGGTCATCCGTCGCGGCGAGGTTGCCGACGGCAGACGCTCCGAGGACGACCGCAGTCGCCGTCTCCATGGTGTCGTTGGGCTCTGATTCTCGCAATGCCATAGCCGGGGGCGTCGTGGGGAAGGGGTAATCCAGGAAGGACAGGGGATTTTAGCCTAATTGCATCATGGGCAGCCGGACCGCCGATCTCGCATCACGCGAAAGCCAAGGTCATCGGAGAACGCGGCTGCCAACGGTCACGAAATCAGGCGGGAGAATCTCCGGCACCCCGCGCCAGCAAGTCCGTCCCGATAGAATCCCCCCGATGCGCACCCTCTTCATCCACCAGAATTTCCCCGGTCAGTTCCGGCACGTGGTCCAGGCCTTGCTTGAGGACCCGGCCCAGGAGGTGGTGGGCCTGGGCATGGTGGACAACGTGCGCGCCGCCGCGGACTACGCCCCGCCGCGGCTCGTCAAGGCGGGCTACAAGGTCCAGCCGCCACCGGCCGAGGGTTCGCGCATCCACCCCTACCTGGGCGACGTCGATACCGGCGTCCGCCGCGGCCAGGCCGTGGCCCGGGCCATCCTGGAACTGCAGAAGCGGGGCTGGGTGCCCGACCGCATCGTGGTCCATCCGGGCTGGGGCGAGGGCCTGTTCGTCAAGGACATCCTGCCCGACGTTCCCGTCCTGGGTTATTTCGAATTCTTCTACCGCTCGCGGGGGGCGGACGTGGGTTTCGATCCGGAATATCCGGCCAGCCTGGACAACATCCTGCGCCTGCGCATGCGCAACGCCCAGCACCTGATCGCGCTGGAAGCCTTCGAGGCCGGGGTCTGCCCGACGGCCTGGCAGCGTTCCGTGTTCCCGGAACCCTTCAAGCCCAAGCTGAGCGTCATCCACGAGGGCGTGGATACGACCCTGGTCCGTCCCGATCCGACGGCCTCCGTGGTCCTCGGCGGCGAGGAATACCGGGCCGGCGACGAGACCGTCACCTACGTGGGCCGCAACCTGGAGCCCTACCGGGGCTTCCACGTCTTCATGCGCGCCCTGCCGGACCTGCTCGCCCGCCGCCCGCGGGCCCGCGTGGTCATCATCGGCGGCGACGACGTGAGCTACGGCCAGCGCCTGCCCAAGGGCGAGAGTTACCGGCAGCGGCTGCTGGCCGAGCTGGGCGACCGGCTCGACCTGTCGCGGGTGCGCTTCGCCGGGCGCCTGCCCTATGACCAGTTCATCCGCACCCTGCAGGTCTCGGCGGCCCACGTCTACCTGACCTATCCCTTCGTCCTTTCCTGGTCGATGCTGGAGGCCATGGCCTGCGGCTGCGTCGTGGTCGGCTCCGCCACGGCCCCCGTGCAGGAGGTGATCCGTCATGGCGAGAACGGCCTGCTCACCGATTTCTTCGACCGCGAGCGCCTGGTGGACACCGTCTGCCAGGCCCTGACGGACCTGGACCGGGCCCGCTTCCTGCGCGAGGAGGCCCGGCGTACCGTGGTCGAAGGCTACGACCTGAAGACCCGCTGCCTGCCCCAGTTCCTGCGCCACCTGGAGACCGCCCTGGCGGCCCGATGACATGCAGTTCGAACACCTGGTCGAGATCAACGATCCCGGCAACCCGATGATTCCCGTCCTCACCCGGCGCCAGGTCTGGGCCGGCCTCCTGCGCCGGGCCGAGGACCCGGTGCCCTTCCTGCCGGGCCTGCAGCGCTGCACCGTCCTCGACCGCGGCGCAGGCAGCCTGGACCGCCTGCTCGCCTTCCAGGGCGCCGACATCCGCGACCGGGTGACCTGGGAGGAGGACCTCTGGATGCGCTTCGCGGTCACCGGTCCCGCCGAGCACGCCGGCAGCACCCTCACCATCACCCTGGAGGAACCCGCGCCGGGCCATCTCTTCCTGCGCTTCGCTTACCGCACGCGGTTGGGCGAGTCGTCGGGCGACCCGGACGCCTCCTATGCCGAATTCGTGAAATCCGCCTATCACGAATCCGATGTGGATACCGTGCGCATGATCCGCGTGCTGGCCATGGAACCCGGCAAGCCCCAGTGACCCGCGCCCGGCGGCCGAAGAAGCCGGCCGTCATACCCGCGATCCAATTCCGTCCGCCCCCTTCCCGACCCCCGACGCCGTCCGGGCACCGCGCCGCCCCGAGCAAGGCGGCACGCACCGGAGGCCTGGTCCGCCCTGGGCCGGACGAAACGCTCCCCCCGGAATCCTCGTCCGGCGACATTGCGGCATGAGTCGGCGACACCGCGCCCCGCAAGCAGGCACGCACCGGCCGCACAACCATGCCGCCGGGTCATCCCAAGGCAAGGCGGCACGCGCCGGAGGCGCGATCCGCGCCGTCTTCGCCAAGGCGCTCCCCCGCAGAAGAGGCGCGCGCAGCGGCCCTCCCCCCGCGCAGTCCGGGCGCCGGGCCGCCCCAAGCCCGGACCGCACGCGCCGGAGGCGCAATCCGCGCCGTCTTCGCCAAGGCGCTCCCCCGCAGGAGAGGCGCGCACAGCAGCCAATGAAATACCACCCCGCGAGGGGCCAACGGATCACGCCGGCCTGGCCCTCCCCCGGCGCAGTCCGGGCGCCGGGCCGCCCCAAGCCCGGACGGCACGCGCCGGAGGCGCAATCCGCGCCGTCTTCGCCAAGGCGCTCCCCGTAATCGGTGAGCGCAGCGATCAAGAAAGCTCCTCCCCGCGAGGGGAGGAAGGGAGGGGCGGGCCACCCTGCCCCTGGGGGATCGGCCTGCGCCGATCCCCGCCCCGCGCCTTACGGCACTCCCTGGCGCAGCGTCTCCAGGGTGCGCGACGCGTAGTCGCGGCGGTAGAGCACCAGCACGATCAGCGTCGTGACGGCGGCGAACAGCCAGGGGTGGATGAACCAGGCCAGGGCCGAGAGCCCGAAGTAGTAGGCGCGGATGCCGCGATTGAACTCGTCGCCGGAAAGCGTGTTCACCGCGGCCACCTTCTCCGCGAAGGATTCGCGCTCCGCGTCGGGAGCCGCCGGCGGCGGCGCCGCGCCGATGAGGATGGACAGCAGGTTGAACTGGCGCAGCGCCCAGGTGAATTTGAAATAGGCGAAGACGAACACGCCGAGCAGCACCAGGAGCTTGATCTCCCACAGTTCGCGCCCCGTCTCCCGCGCGAAGGGCAGGTCGGCGGTCACGGAGATCGCCTTGTCCATGGTGCCCAGCACCGCCATCAGGCCGGCGATGATGTAGATGGTCGTGTTGGCATAGAAGGACACGCTGGTCATCAGGTTGCCCACCAGCGCCGAATCCACGATGCGCACCTCCCGCGCGAGCATCTGCCGGGCCCAGGCGACCCGGTAGCGGTGGCCGAGGCCCACCAGGCCGCGCGCCGAGGCATGGGCACGCTCGGCGAGCCAGCCGTAGCCGATCCAGCAGGCGAGGAACCAGGCCATGGCGATCCAGTCCGCCAGCGTGATTTCGCGCGTCACGAGTTGCAGCATGCGTCCTCCCAAGAACCCCTAACAGGCGAGCCTGCGACGACCAGCCGAGGGATATGGCCGGGAAAGCGGCGTCGAGGCCCGCCCCCTCCCGACCGCCCCCGCGCGGGGGAGCCGACGATCCGGGTCGCTTCGCTCGCAAGTCTGCGCGGAATTCGTCACGACTTGGCGCCTTGGCGACTAACGGCAGGCCGCCGCCGCGCGGCGCATCCGTTCCAGCACCGCCTCGGCGGTTTCCCCGTTGCCCAGCGGCACGCGGGCCTCGTGGCCGGCGCCCAGGTTGCCGCCGCCATAGGCGATCCTCACCTCGCCGCGCGCCGCCTCCACGTACTGCACGATGCCCAGGTTGATGAAGCGCCGGCGGCCCGCCTCCTCGGCCGGAAGCTCGAAG
>DAOLKI010000154.1:0-6204 GCA_035331665.1 Rhodocyclaceae bacterium | reverse complement strand
TGCGCCACAGGGCCGCAGCGTCGGCCTGTTGGCCGACGCGGTGGTCGCCCATTCGCAGGCCGACGCTGCGGCCCTGTGGCGCATCCGCGACGGCTCGGGCGAATTCCAGCGGGTCTTCTGGCCCCACGTGGGTTTCGACGTCAGCATCCCCACCGGCGACATCGGGCGCTTCATCGACGCCTGCACCGCCGCCGCGCGCGGCCGCTGGCCGGAAGCGGAGACGGTGTTCTTCGGTCACGTGGGGGACGCCAACATCCATATCGGCATCCGCGTCGGCGACGGCGACCAGCCGGCCCACGCGCTGGAGGAGATGGTCTACGGCCTGGTACGGGAATGGCGCGGTTCGATTTCCGCCGAGCACGGCATCGGGCTGCTGAAGCGTCCTTATCTCGGCCATTCCCGTTCGCCGGAGGAATTGGCCCTGATGCGGACGCTGAAGAAGGCCCTGGACCCGGGTGGTATCCTCAATCCCGGGAAGGTGATCTAATCTGGTCCGCGCCCGGAGAGGCGCGCAGAACAAGAAACAGGAGGAGGACGGATGCACGACGAGCCGTTACAACCGACGCCTTTCGCGATCCACGACCGTTTCGGTCCCGTCGGACGCTTGCTGCTCTACCTGTCCCGCATGATGGCCGTCATCGGCGGGCTGATCTTCGTCGGCCTGGTGGCCATGTCGATCGTTTCCATCGTCGGCCGCAAGCTTTTCGGGTTCGTCGTTCCGGGTGACGTGGAGGTGCTGCAGATGTGCGCGGCCTTCGCGTCCTCGTCCTTTTTCGCCTACTGCCATCTGGTGCACGGCGACGTGAAGGTGGATTTCTTCACCCACAACATGCGCAAGACCCGGGTCTTCGCGCTGGACAGCGTCGGCTCGGTGCTGATCGGCCTCTTCGGCATCCTGATCGCCTGGCGCACCGGCGTCGGCGCCCTGTCGGTGCGCGAGGCCGGCGAGACCTCGGCGATCCTCGGCTGGCCCGTCTGGATCGCCCAGGCCCTGATGGTGCCGGGCTTCCTGCTGATGGCCTTCGCCGGCTTCTACATGGCGATGCATATGTTCCAGATGGCGACGGAATCACGAACGCCCCCATCCCCGGCCACTCCCCTTCCCGGAGAAAAGGGGTGACGCCGGTTCGCTGGCCGGGCCGGCTCCATGCGATTGACCTGCTGCCTCCTTGGGGCGGTCCGGCGGAGAGGACTGCCCTTATCCCCCCCGGCCCCCCTTCCCGGGGAAGGGGGGAGCGCAAGCGCTCCCCTTTGGGGGAGTTGAGCGCCATCCCCCCCGGCCCCCCTTCCCGGGGAAGGGGGGTGACGGTTGTTCGCGGGCTGCGCCGGCTCCATGCGATTGACCTGCTGCCTCCTTGGGGCGGTCCGGCGGAGGCAGCATGAGCGGCACCCAGGTCGGCTTCGTGATGTTCGGCATCCTGCTCTCGCTGCTGGTCGTGCGGGTGCCCATCGGCATCGCCATGTTCTCCGTCGGCGCCGGCGGCTATCTGTTCCTGACCGGCGGCGAGGCCATGCCGCTGCTCAACTCCCTGAAGAACCTGGCCTACGCGCGGCTCTCCAACTACGATCTGGTGGTCATACCGCTGTTCCTGCTGATGGGCCAGTTCGCCACCCACGGCGGGCTGTCCAAGGGACTGTTCCGCTTCGTCAGCGCCTTCATCGGCCATCTGAAGGGCGGCATCGCCATCGCGGCCATCGGCGCCTGCGCCGGTTTCGGCGCCATCTGCGGCTCGTCCCTGGCCACGGCCGCGACCATGGGGCAGGTGGCACTCCCCGAGTTGCGGCGCTTCAAGTACTCGGGGGCGCTGGCCACCGGGGCGCTGGCCGCGGGAGGCACGCTGGGCATCATGATCCCGCCTTCGGTGCCGCTGGTCATCTACGCCATCCTGACCCAGGAATCCATAGGCAAGCTCTTCATGGCCGCCGTGCTGCCGGGCATCATCGCCATGCTGGGCTACATGATCGTGGTCGGCATCTTCGTGCGCGTGAGCCCCGGTGCCGGCCCGGCCGGCCCGAAGGCGACCTGGGGCGAACGGACGCGCAGCCTGTTCGCCGTCTTCCCCGTGCTCCTGGTGTTCGTCGTGGTCATCGTCGGCATCTACGGCGGCTGGGCGAACCCGACCGAGGCGGCGGCCATCGGCGCCGCCGCCTGCGGCATCCTGGCCATCGTCACCGGGGGGATGCGCTGGAAGGGCCTGCTGGAGAGCGTCACCGGCACCGCCCAGGGCACGGCCATGATCTTCCTCGTGCTGCTCGGCGCGGACATGCTGAACACCGCGCTCGCCCTCTCCCAGATGCCGGTGGAGCTCGCCAACTGGGTCAAGGGCAGCGGCCTGTCGCCCCTGCTGGTCATGGTGATGATCCTGCTGATCTACATCCTGCTCGGCTGCGTGATGGACTCGCTGGCCATGATCCTGCTGACCATCCCCATCTTCTATCCCGTGGTGATGGGCCTCGACTTCTTCGGCCTCGGCCAGACCGACAAGTCCATCTGGTTCGGCATCCTGGCTCTGATGGTCGTGGAGATCGGTCTCGTCCATCCCCCCGTCGGCATGAACGTCTACATCATCAACCGGCTCGCCCGGGACGTGCCGTTGACCGAGACCTTCAAAGGAGTGATCCCCTTCCTTTGCTCGGATTTCATCCGCATCACGCTGCTGTTGTTCTTTCCGATCATATCGCTGTACCTGGTCCACACGTTCGAGGCATGACATACAAAAGGAGGAGACACCCATGACCCAACGCAAGCCCCTGAACCTGCTGATCGGCGCGGCCTTCGCCCTCGCCGCCGGCGCCGCGTCCGCCCAGGAGATCACGCTCAAGTTCCACCATTTCCTGCCACCCAACTCCAACGCCCAGGAGAACCTGATCAAGCCCTGGTGCGAGAAGATCGCCAAGGAATCCGGCAACCGGCTGAAGTGCCAGATCTACCCCGCGATGCAACTGGGGGGAACGCCGCCGCAGCTCTTCGACCAGGCCAAGGACGGCGTCGCCGACCTGATCTGGACCGTGCCCACCTACCAGGCCGGCCGGTTCAGCAAGTCGGAGGTTTTCGAACTTCCCTTCATGACCCTCAATGCCGAGAAGGCAAGTCCCGCCCTCTGGGAGTACATCCAGAAGCACTCGCTGGACGAGTTCAAGGGGACGAAGCTGATTCTCGCGCACGTCCATGACGGCGCCGTCTTCCACTTCGGGTCCAAGGGCCCGAGGAACCTGGAAGAGATGAAGGGCCTCAAGGTGCGTGCGCCGACGCGCATCGGGTCCCGCGTCATCTCCGCCATGGGCATGATCCCGGTGCAGATGCCTGCCCCCGCCGTGCCCGAGTCCATTTCCAAGGGCGTCGTCGACGGCGCCATGATCCCGTGGGAGGTGGTGACGCCGCTCAAGCTCCAGGAGATCACCAAGTTCCACGTGGAGGTGCCCGTGGGGATGCCCAAGCCTTCCAACACCATATTCGTGATCGCCATGAACCAGGCCAAGTACGACGGCCTGCCGGCGGACCTGAAGAAGGTGATCGACCAGAACAGCGGCCTGGAGGCGTCCAAGTGGGCCGGCAAGGTCTTCGACGGTCCCGAGGCGGGTGCGCGCAAGATCAGCGAGGACCGCAAGAACACCTTCATCCGCATCACGCCGGAGGAATACAAGCGCTGGGTAACGGCCACCGACAACGTGGACGACGACTGGATGAAGGAAGTGGGCGCCAAGGGCGCCAACGGCAAGGCCCTGGTGGACGATGCCAAGGCCCTGTTGAAGAAGTACGATTGAGGCGCCCGTCGCCTGACGCAGGCCGCCCGAGGGCGGCCTTTTTTCGTTCCGGGAACCTGGCAAGGCCTTCCGATGGCGACGCCGGGGGCGAGGCGGCCTTGTCCGGGGCACGGGGCCTCGTTCCGGCCGTGGCCCGCACCGCACCATCATGGCCGGGAAAGCGCGATTGCGGTGCATCCGGCCGGCCGGATGCACCGCAATCGCCGTCGTTTTCCGGCCCGCCGGCCCGGGAATGGTGCTTGCTTTTTTCGGGGTTCCCCACCGTCCGGAGAAGTATCCATGCGCTCGACCGCGACCCCTGTCGGCCAGCACTCCCCGATCGCCCGTTACCTGAAGTCGCTCCACGCCCGCCATGCCGGCCTCGCCGAGGGCGCTGTCGCCGACTACATCCCCGAGCTCGCCAAGGCCGATCCGAACTGGTTCGGCATCTGCATCGCCACCCGCGACGGATTCGTGTATGAGGTGGGCGACACCCGCCAGGGTTTCACCATCCAGTCGATCTCCAAGGCGCTCTCCTACGGCCTGGCCCTGGAGGACCGGGGCGAGGATTTCATCCTGTCCCGGATCAGCGTCGAGCCCTCCGGGGACGCGTTCAATGCCATCAGCCTGAAGCCCGGTTCCGGTGCGCCCTTCAATCCGATGATCAACGCCGGGGCCATCGCCACCTGTGGCCAGATCGAGGCGCCCGAGGGGTGTTCCCGGATCGAACGCATCCTGGCCTACCTGTCGGCCTGCGCCGGGCGCAAGCTCTCCATCGACCAGGCGGTCTATCGCTCCGAGAGCGAGACCGGTCACCGCAACCGGGCCATCGGCTGGATGCTGCGCAACTTCGGCATCCTCGAAGAGGAGCCGACCGAGGTCCTCGAAACCTATTTCCAGCAATGTGCCATCGAGGTTACCTGTCGCGATCTGGCGTTGATCGGCGCCACCCTCGCCAACCAGGGACGCAACCCCCTGACCCGCGAGCAGGCCATCGCTCCGGAGTATGTGGCGAACATCCTGTCCGTCATGGCGAGTTGCGGCATGTACGACTTCTCCGGCGAGTGGCTCTACCGGGTCGGCCTGCCGGCCAAGAGCGGCGTCGGTGGCGGCATCCTCGCCGTGCTGCCCGGCCAGCTGGGGATCGGCATCTTTTCCCCGCCCCTCGACGCCCAGGGCAACAGCGCCCGCGGCATCAAGGTCTGCGACGACCTGTCCCGCGACCTGGGCCTGCACCTCTTCGCCGGCGGCGCCTCGGCTCCGGGGGCGTTGCGCCTGGCCTACGACGGGAGCCAGGTCTCCTCGAACCGGCGCCGCCCGCCGCGGCAGCAGCAGACATTGCGCGCCAGCGGGCATCGGATCCGCGTTCTCGACCTGCAGGGCGAGTTGGCCTTTCCAACCTTCGAACCGGTCGTCCGCCAGGCCTTGCGGCAGGCGCCCTATTGCGAGCACATGCTCCTTGATTTCCGCAATGTGGCGAGCGTGGACCGCGTATCCTTGCGCCTCGTCGCCGAACTGCGCGACAACCTGGCCGAACACGACGTGGAACTGGTCATCTGCAACGCCGCCCGTTTCGCGAAGCCCATGGCCGAGGCGGGTCTGCCTGCGGACATCCAGTTCCCGGACGGCGACACGGCCCTGGAGCACTGCGAGAACGTCCTGCTGCGCGTCCTGGAGGGCGAGCACTGGAACGCCACGGACAGCGTGCCTCTGTCCGAGACGCCGCTCCTCGCGGGAATTTCCGAAGCGGACCTCCGTTGGCTGGACGAGCGCATGCCGGCCTGCGCCGCCGCAGCGGGCGACATCGTCATCAAGGCCGGCGAACCGGGCGACCGCCTGTACGTGCTGCTGTCCGGCGCCGTCGAGGTGCGTGTCCCGACCGAGGACGGCGGACCGGGGCGGCGGGTCCAGGTCTTCTTCGCGGGCATGTGTTTCGGGGAGATGGGCTTCCTGGACGGTTCGCCGCGTTCCGCGGACATCGTCGCCGTGGAACCCGTGCGCTACCGTGTCCTGGAACGGGTCCTTTTCGACAGCCTGGACAATGAACGGCCGAGACTCAAGATCCACCTCCTGGAAAGGCTCGCGGCCCAGCTCTCGGCGAATCTGAGGCGATCCAACGCGGAGGCGGCGGCGTTCAAGGGCTGAGCGTCCGGCCCGGCCGGGAACCGGCGAGGACCTCCGGCAGCGCGTGCGATATCGGTCCGCCCGGTGCAGGTGCGCGTCGTCCGAATGGCGCCGGAGACGCGTCGAGGGGACGGCCTCAGGGGGTATTTGCGACCACCGCCGCTCGCGGGCGGCGGTCGCTCCCGCGTTGGTTCGCGAAGGATCGCGCCGCGCCACGGCGCCGGGCCACGGAAAAGGCCGCCCGTTTCCCCGGCGGGCCTCTTTCGGAACGGCATGGGGGTGGCCGGCAGGCGACCGTTTCGCGAAGGGACCTGCGCTGCGGCCCCGAAAATGAAA
>DAOLKI010000153.1:0-6325 GCA_035331665.1 Rhodocyclaceae bacterium | reverse complement strand
ACGCAGTAGCGCTCGGTCTGCCGCATCAGTACGGCGAGCTGCTCGTCGCTGGCCGGGGAATCCACCTCGAAGCGCAGGCGGATGTCGGTGATGCCCACGGGTACGTCCCTGGCGATGCCGAGGGTGCCGCGGAAGTCCCCGTCCCCCTCGACGACGACGCGGGCGGAGCGGAAGGGGATGCCCATCGCCGTGGCGACCACGTTGAAGGTGACCCCGGCGCAGGCCACCAGCGATTCCAGCAGCATGTCGCCGGAGCAGGCCTCGCTGCCGTCGCCGCCCGCGGCCGGGTGGAGGCCGGCGTCGAAACTGGCGAAGCGCGTCTCGATGCGGCAGGCGGGACGATCCGGGAGCAGGGTGCCCTCGGCCCGGAAGGTGCGCACTGCGGCGGCGGGATCTTCCTTGTAGAGGGCCTTGATCGGGGCCTGCAATTGGCGGAGTTGTTCGGCGTTCATGGGCGGGCTCCGTGCAGGGAAACGGCGGCGGGATCGCCGGGCGAATATAGCAGCTTCGCCCCGGGCGCCGCCGCCCCGGCGGACCGCCCGGACGCGCCCGGGCAATCCGCGGCGGCGTCCGGGGTCGGGATCACTTGCCGGAGACCAGCTTGAACGCCCCGTTCTCGACGCGCAGCAGGACCCGGGCGCGCTCGTCGTGGCCGAAGTGGTCGGTGGCGGACATGTTCAGCACGCCGTGGCTGACCACCATGTTGCGCTCGCTCTCGACGGCGTCGCGCAGGGCCTGGCGGAACTCGGGGGTGCCCGGCCTGCCCTTCTTCAGCGCCGCGGGGGTGGCGTGCTGGAGGACCAGCACGGCGTCCCACAGGTGGCCGCCCTGGGGACCCATGGTGTTGGCGCCGTACATGTCCTCGTAGCGTTTGGCGTAGTCGCCGCCGACCTTCTTTGACGGATGGCTGTCCGGAAGCTGGTTCCAGACCACCAGGGGGCCGGCTGCGAAGATCGTGCCTTCCATGCCCTTGCCGCCCAGGCGCAGGATGTCGCGGTTGGCGGCGCCATGGGTCTGGTAGATCTGGCCCTTGTAACCGCGCTCCACCAGGCCCAGCTGGGCCATGGCGCCGGCCGAGGCGCCGGCCACGATCAGCACGGCGTCCGGCTTGGCGGTGACCAGCTTGATGGCCTGGCCGGTGGCGGAAGTGTCACTGCGATTGAAGCGCTCGACGGCGATGACCTTGATGCCGTGGGGTTCGCCGGCCTTGGTCAGCTCCTTGAGGTAGACGTCGCCATAGGGGTCGGATTGGGCGAACGCGGCCACGGACTTGTAGCCGGCGGCGGCCATGTGGTCGGCGATGGCCTTGGACATCAGGGCGATGTGCTGCGGGAAGCAGAAGGTCCAGTTGAGCCGGTCGCCGGCGAGGTCGTGGGGCGTCAGCGCGAGCAGCGGCGTCTTCGTCTCGACGGCGATATCCATGATGGGTATCGTGTTGGGGGTGATCGACGAGCCGATGATCACGTCGACCCTGTTGTCGGAGACGAACTTGCGGGCGTTCTTCGAGGCCTGGGTGGGGTCGGTGGCGTCGTCGAGGACGAACCAGTTGACCTTTTCGCCGGCGATGGCGGCGGGGAGCAGGGCCGTGGTGTTCTTCTGGGGCAGGCCCAGGGGCGCGCCGTTGCCGGTGGCCGAGACGGTGATGCCGACGTTGATGTCGGCGGCGGCGTGGGCGCTCCAGCCTAGGCAGAGGGCGGCCAGCAGGGCGAGGGACAGCTTGGACTTCATGGACTCCTCCTGATCGTTTCCGGTGAGATGGGTGCGGCGCCGATTGTAGGAAGCCCCGCACCCGCGCGGACACGGCCCGCCGCGCTTCGGAAATGTCCTACACGGGTTTCGGAAACTTCCTACAGGGAGCCGGCGCCGGCGCCGTTACAGTGGCGCCTTCGATCCCTCTCGAAGGAGACCGCGCGCCATGTCCCGTCCCTGGCTCGCCAGTTTTCCGGCGGGTGTTCCCGCCGCCGCCGAACCCGCCCAACCCGATGCCCTGAGCCTGTTCCGGGCCGCCGTCGCCGCCGGGGCGGCGGACGATGCCGTGCGCTACTTCGACCGCCGCCTGGACTACGCCGAACTGGACCGCCTCAGCGACGCCCTCGCGGTGTCGTTGCTGCGCCGGGGCTTCCAGGTCGGAGACCGTCTCGCCGTCTACCTTCAGAACATGCCCCATTTCCTGATCGCCACGCTCGCCGCCTGGAAGGCGGGCGGCATCGTGGTGACCATCAATCCCATGAACCGGGAATACGAATTGGGCACGCTCCTCGCCGACGCGAAGCCCAGGGTCCTGGTGTGCCTGGAGAGCCTGCACGACGGCGTGGTGTCGCGATTGCCGGCGGAGTCCGTGCCGCCCGTCGTGCTGACCGTCGGCGTGCGGGACATGCAGGGCCGGAACGATCCGCGCATCTTCCCGGCCGGGGCCCCCGACGGCGACGCGGCGGCCCCGCCCGAGACGGACTTCCAGTTCGCCATCGCCACCAGCGGTGGGGAACGACCGCCCATCCGGGCTCCGCGGCCGACCGACGTGGCCTGCATCGTCTATACGTCAGGCACCACGGGGCTTCCCAAGGGGGCACGCATCACCCACGCGAATCTGGTCCAGGTCTCGGCGGCCCACGAGGCGTGGTACGGGCTTGCGCGAGGAACGCCCATCCTGGCGGCGGCGCCCCTGTTCCACATCACGGGGCTGGCCGGCCACATGGTCCTGGCCTGGGCCCTGGCCGCGCCCCTGGTCCTCTGCCATCGCTTCGACCCGGGCGTGGTGCTCGATGCCATTGCCGAGCATCGGCCCCGCTACACGGCCAATGCCATCACGGCCTATATTGCGCTGATGAACCAGC
Source organism: Rhodocyclaceae bacterium (assembly GCA_035331665.1). Lineage (GTDB taxonomy): Bacteria > Pseudomonadota > Gammaproteobacteria > Burkholderiales > Rhodocyclaceae > JAEUNJ01. Next base: position 3,491 of record DAOLKI010000153.1, on the reverse strand, counting down.
CGGGCGTCGATCGGGCGCGGCTGGCGAGCCTGGCGATCGTCACCTCCGGCGGCGCGCCGGTGCCGCCGAGCGTGGCACGCCAGGTGAAGGAGAAGCTCGGCTGGCCGGTGCTGAACGGCTACGGGCTCACCGAGACGTCCTCCGGGGTGGTGATCATGCCGGTGGGATCGGAAGGCCGGGTGGACCCGGTCTCCGGCGCGCTGTCCATCGGCGTGCCCATCTGCGGGGTCGATGCCTGGATCGAGGGGGAGGGAGGTGTGCGCCTGGGCCACGACGAGATCGGCGAAATCGTCCTCGGCGGCCCGATGGTGGCCGACGGCTACTGGCGCAAGCCCGCGGAGACGGCGGAATGCATGCGTCCGGACGGCTTCCGTACCGGGGACGTGGGCTTCATGGATGCCGGCGGCTGGTTCTACGTGGTGGATCGCAAGAAGGACATGATCAATGCATCCGGCTACAAGGTCTGGCCGCGGGAGGTGGAGGACGTCCTCTATGCCCACCCGGCCGTGCGGGAAGCCGCCGTGGTGGGTGTCGGGGACGAATACCGGGGCGAGACGGTGAAGGCGGTGGTGAGCCTGCGCGAAGGCAGCAAGGCCGACCGGGACGAACTGGTCACCTGGTGCCGGGAACGCCTGGCCGCCTACAAGGTGCCGCGCATCGTCGAGTTCGTGGAAGAACTCCCGAAGAACGCCACCGGCAAGGTGCTGCGCCGGGTGCTGCGCGAACGCCGGACGGGGCAGGGCGCATGAGGGCCTTCGCCGGCAGGACCCCCGTCGTCACCGGCGCGGCCCGCGGTATCGGCATGGTGCTCGCCGACAGCGAACTGCCCCGCCGCACTGCACTGCCCGCCGGAACGCGTGCTCGCGCGGATCTGCGGCGCAAGCCGGGAAGCCGACATCGCCGCGCTGGCGGAGGCCGCCTTCGGGCGCATCGCCAAGGCCCCGGAATCCGGAAGGCTGTCCGCGCACGACATGGCCGATGCCGTGTTCGCGGCGGTGGCCGAGGATCGTTTCCATGTCATTCCCCACCGGAAGATCAGCGGGGCAGTGCGGTGCCGTTGCGAGGACACCTGCAAACGCGGAACCCCTCGCCGGCCCGGTAGGGCGGTATCGGCCGGTCCGCGCCGACGGGCGCGCCCGTTCCCCGCCCGCGCGCGGGTTCGATCACGAGGAATCGCAGCGCCCCATGCCGCGTCGTTCCGCGCTCCCGCGCAGGAGTGCAATTTTTTGGGATCATGGCGGCTGCACGATGATTCCCGATCCAGATGGATGACCTTGCCTTCCGTTCCGCCGCCGACCTGGCCGCCGCGCTGCGCGCGCGCACCGTGGGTTGCCGCGAACTGCTCGAACTGCACCTGACGCGGGTCGACCGGCTGAATTCGCATATCAATGCCGTGGTGACCCTTGACGCGGAACGAGCGCGCCGCCGGGCCGACGAGGCGGACGCGGCCCTGGCCCGGGGGGAGATCTGGGGGCCCCTGCACGGCCTGCCCATGACCCTGAAGGACTCCTGGGAGACGGCGGGGCTGCGCACCACCTCGGGCACGCCGGATCTCGCCGGTCATGTCCCGACGGCGGACGCGCCCGCCGTCCGCAGACTCTTGGATGCGGGCGCGGTCGTGTTCGGCAAGACCAACCTGCCCGCCTACGCCGCCGACCTGCAATGCCACAACGCGCTCTTCGGCACCACCGGCAATCCCTGGGATCCGGCGCGCACCTGCGGCGGCTCTTCCGGCGGCGCAGCTGCCGCGCTGGCGGCGGGGCTCACCCCCCTGGAGCTGGGCAGCGACATCGGCGGATCCATCCGCACGCCGGCCGGGTTCTGTGGCGTCTTCGGCCACAAGGCCACCTACGGAATCATTCCCCTGCGCGGACACATCCCGGGCCCGCCGGGGACGCTCGCCGACGTGGACATCGGTGTCGCCGGCCCCATGGCCCGCGCCGCCGGCGATCTTTCCCTGGCCCTGGACATCGTGGCCGGCCCCTCGCCGGAGCAGGCCATTGCCTGGCGCCTGCGCCTGCCGCCACCGCGGCACGGCGGGTTGCGCGGCTACCGCGTCGCCACCTGGCTCGACGACCCGGCATGCCCGGTGGATGCCGAGGTGGCCGCCGTGTGCCGGGCGGCGGTCGACGCCCTGCGCCGCGCCGGCGTGGCCGTGGCGGAGGCGGCGCGTCCCGTTTTCGAATTGGCGGAAGCCTGGAAACTGTACCTGCAACTGATGTACGGCGCGACCTCCGGCGGGCCCACCGACCCGCAGTTCGCCAAACTGGCGGCCGTGGCGGCCGCCGCTCCCCCGGGGAGCGATGACGCCGCCGTCCGCTTCGCCCGCGGCATCACCCAGCGTCATCGGGATTGGTTGCCGGCCCACGAGGCACGGCTGCGCATGCGCGCCGCCTGGGCCGCGTTCTTCCGGGAATTCGACGTTCTGCTCTGCCCGATCACCCCGACCGCGGCCATTCCCCACGACCATTCCGAGCCGGTCAACCGGCGGACCATCCTGGTGAATGGCCGCGCGCGCCCGTATTGGGACCAACTGGCCTGGGTCGGCATGGTGGGCGTGGCGGGATTGCCCGCCACCGCCACACCGATCGGAAGCACGCCGGGCGGATTGCCGGTCGGCATCCAGGTCGTCGGCCCCTACCTGGAAGACCATACGGCCATTGCCTTCGCCGGGCACCTGGCCGACCTGGCCGGCGGCTGCAGGCGGCCGCCGGGATGCTGATCCCGACACCTCGCCGCGAGGGCCCCCGGGGCGCCCGGCGGCCGGCGGCGGCATGGCGTTCGCGGTCCGCATCCGTTCGGCGGTCTGCGGCTCTTCCGGCCGGCCACCGTTTCGACTCATTTCAACCTGAAAACCTCACCACGGAGGCACGGAGACGCAGAGAAATGCAAAACATCGAGGACTTGCGCGTGGTGTTCGCGCCACCCATCGGGTGAGTGCGACAACCCCGACAACTATCCGATTTGCCTCTGTGAACTCCGTGGCTCCGTGATTCAACCGCTTTTTTTCGGTGCAAGGATGATGTCATGACCATCGCTCTCTGGTGCATCCTGGTCGCCGGCCTGCTGCCCTTCGTTTGGAGCACCCTGTCCAAGTCCGGAAGCCGCTACGACAACGCCCGGCCGCGCCTGCAGGAGAAGACGGGATGGCGCCAGCGCGCCGACTGGGCCCAGCAGAACGCCTGGGAGGCCTTCGCCCCCTTCGCCGCGGCGGTGCTCGTGGCCCACTGGACCCACGCACCGCAGGGGACCGTGGACCTGCTCGCCGGACTGTTCATCGCCTGCCGGATCGGCCACGGGCTCGCCTACCTGGGCGACCGGCCCACCTTGCGTTCGCTGATCTGGACCGGCGGCCTGCTCTGCGTGATCGGCCTTTACGTGTCGGCGGCCCGCGCCGCGTGATGGCCGTCGGACGGGGGATCCTCGCCGGCGTCCCCGACCGTGGGCGGAGCCCCGGCTGCCTATCGATTAGGTACGGGCCGCGCGCCGGA
>DAOLKI010000152.1:0-6333 GCA_035331665.1 Rhodocyclaceae bacterium | reverse complement strand
CGAGCGCGGCGGCGAGGGTGGCGAAAACGACTGGGATACGGGTTTGTTTCGACATGGAGGGCCTTTCAGGAATAGTCGAGGGGGGGTCGGAAGAATGGGCCCGCGGGTCGCGGGCCCGAGGGGCGCGGGGTCTTGCGTTCGGCAGCGGTCTCCACGAATCCGGCGACGCCGTCGAGGCGGTCCAGGCGGATCACGACGAGGCCTGCCACGGGGCTGCGGGCGACGACGTAGTCCCGGTCCACCGACACCACGACGCCGGGCACGCAATTGCCCTGGACGAAGAAACTCAAGCCTCGCCCGGAAGCTTTGCTTTCCTCCAGGGCGGCGACGAGTGGATCCGGCGAATCCGCGCCGGCTTGGTCGGGCACCTCCGCCGGGGCCGGGGAACCGTTTCCGCGCTTCAATTCCGCGAGCATGGCGTGGCGGGCCTCATTTGCCGGGGTGGCGGGTCTGGTCCGCTTCAGCCGCGTGCGGGACCGCCGCCCTGGCGTCTTGCCAGCGCTCCCAAGACCCCGAGGCCGGCCAGGAACATGGCGTAGCTTTCGGGCTCGGGAACGGCCGCGGTCAGCGAAACGTTGTCGAAGCCTTCCTGTTCGGGCCCGTCGATCACCTCCCCGCGGATCCTGAAGGCCGTGACGTGGGACAGCACGGTGGCCAGGTCATCGCCCTTGAAGTTCGCTGCCGACAGGGTCACGGAGTAATTGACCCAGCCGTGACCCACGGGATTCGCGCCGGAGGTCCATGACACCGACTGCGTGCCGTTGAAGATCTGGATGTCGGGCCAGGGGTAGTAGGAAGTCCCCTCGATCACCTTCAGGTCGTAGGCCACCTTGCCGCCGAGGTACTGCGACCAGTCGCCGAGCCAGGAAGGCGGCGCCACGAAATAGGCATCGCCGCCCAGGGCGGGGCGCTCGTGGCCGAGCAGGAAGCCGCCGGGGTTGCCGCCCGCCGCTTGCCAGGCCGAGGTGTAGTCGTGGGTGCCGTCGTCCACCGCGAGCCATCCTTCGTCGCCGGCGTCGAAGGTGCTCTGCAGGTTCGCGCGGGCCGGCAGGCTGGCGAACAACGTGGCGAGGAGGACTGCGCCCAGGCGCCGGGAGGTTCTGGTGTTCATCTGAAAGCTCCTGTGGGATGCACGGATAGGGGAAACCGCGTCTCGGAAGGGGTGCGCGAACCGGATGGCGGAGACGTCTGCCACCGGGACGCCGACGAGGAAGAAGCGAAAGGCAAGGACGCATGCTCCCGGGAAAATCGCGCCTGCCCCGATCGGCGGCGACCTGAGCGGCAGGCTAGGGGGAAGCGCCCCACAAACGGCTCACAAACGGCGTGCCGGGGGGACCGGCACGCGACAACCGTGAAATAGTTCCGGGGCCGCACGGCCCCGGCGGGAATCAGCGGCGGGTCAGGGGGCCCCGGTCTGCAGGCTGCGCGCGAGGGATTCCACTTCCTCGGCAACCGAAGCGGCCAGCGCCCGGTGGGCGAGCCGGCGGAAGCGACGGTAGGCCACCAGCCCGAGGGATGGATAGCCGTGCCGGGCGCACAGGCGCAGGAAGGCGAGCAGCAGGAGTTCGTTGTGGGGGTCCGTGTCCAACGCCCAGCGAAGCAGTTCCGCGCCAGGCTCCGCCCGCCCTCCGTCGGCCAGCCGCCGCGCGGCATCCCCCACGTGGCGCGCGATGCGGCCGCGCCAGGCCTCCCTTTCCGCCAGGATCCAGGCGGCGTCCTGGCCGGCCAGCAGTTCGCCCCGGTAAAGGACCAGGACCTGCCGGACCAGGCCGGCGAGCCGGTCACCCTCCGCCCCCTCGAGAACCGGCAGCAGCCTTGCCAACTGCGCGGTGTCCGACCAGCAGACCGCCGGGTCCAGGCCAAGCAGCCCGTGTTCCAGGCGCACCAGGCCCGGCGGCAGCGTGGACCGCAGCCGGGACAGGGTCGTTTCCAGGGCATGATGCGCCGCGTCGCCTTCGGAATCGGGCCACAGGGACTCGGCCACGCGGGCCAGGGGAAGCGGCGCGGGCGCATGGCCGGCCAGAAGCCGCAGCAGGTCCAGCTGCCGGTGCTTGGACTTTCCCCGCGCCGGCAGGGGCGCCCCGTCCACGCGCAGCTCGAACCCGCCGAAACAGCGGATGGTCAGGGGCCATGGCCAGCCGGGCCCGGCATTGGCGGGGGCGGACAGGTCGTGGGCGGAGACCACGCGGCGCACGAAGTCCGGTTCGATGGAGGCTTCGAGGGCCTCGGCGCACAGGGGCGCGAGGATCTTCGGCACGGCGAAAGTCAGGTAGCCCGGGCTTTCGCGCGCCCAGAGCGGCAGGGCGACGGCCAGGGAGGCCAGGCAAGCCTCCCGGTCGCCCCGGCCCAGGGCAACGCTGGCGGCCAGGAGCCCGGCATGGATGCGCGGCAGCGGAAAAGGAAAATCGTCGCACGACAGCTTCGGTGCCGCTGGGGCCGAGATTCCGTCCGTGCCGCCTTCCAGGACATCGGCGATGGCCTCGGCCACCTGGGCCGCCACGCGATATCCGACGCAGCAAAAGCCCTCGGCCGCCTGGGCGAGCAGGGCGGCGTGGGCGCGCAGCCGGGCCGGGTCGCCGTTGCGGGCGGCGGCCCAGGCCTGGATCATGTGCAGGTGGCCCGCCAGGTTGTAGTGTTCCGGGGGCGTCTTGGCGGCGACGCCCTCCAGGATGGCCGCCGCCTGCCTCATTTCGCCGCGCAGGATCGCGTCCGACGCGAGGTCCAGCGCATAGTGGCCGTCCATGATCCGGGCGCCGGTTTCCTCCGCGCAGGCCCGGCTCGCGGCGAATCCCGCCGCCAGGGCCCCGTGGTCGAAGCGCACGAGGTCGTCGTAGAGGCTGACCGCAAAGGCCATGTAACGCGCATAGGGCGGCGCGTTGGCGATGACCGGATGGGCATCGAGGGCGGCCCGCACCTCGCCGATGCGCTTGTAGCGCCCTCCCAGGAAAGCATGCTGGGCGAGCATGATCGCGGAACGTATGGTCAGGAAGGGATCGGGATAGTCGTGCAGGAGAACGAAGGTCCGCTCCTCCCACAGGGGCAGGTCGGGGTGGCTCGGATCGGTGGTGAACAGGGCGCTGAAGACGCTGAATGCCAGGTGCGCCCGGAGGGCGGGATCGGCGACGCGCTCGTAGTCCCCGTGGCCGCCCATTTCCCGGGCGATGAAGTCGCGCAGCGGTTCCGCCCCGGTGGCGTTGAGGAAGTAGGAGCCGATGATGGAACTCAGGGCGACGAAGCGCTGCTCCTGGTTGCCCTCTGCGACGAAGGCGCGATAGGCCTCGATCAACATCCCGCGCGCCTCGGGGACGCTGCTGATCAACGTCGCCATACCCAGCCAGTAGCGCAGCCAGGTGGTGCGGAACGCCTCCGGCAGGCGCGTGATCCAGCGCCGGACCGTGTGGTGGCGGGCTTGGGCCAAGGCGCCTACCGCAAGTTTCTCCACCATGCCGGCCGCCCGTGCGAAGGCCCCGGACTCGAGGGCCAGTTCCACCGCCTCGTCCAGGTTGCCCTGGGCCTCCAGCCGATCGACGCTGCGCCCGCGCAGGGCATCGGCCTCCTCCCGCGGGAGGCTCGCCGCCGCTTCCTGCTGCAGGTAGCGCTGGAACAGGTGGTGCAGGCCGAAGGTCCGTCCCGGGTACTCGAACACCATGATGCCCCGGGTCACCAGACCGGCGACCGCCCCGGCCGCCCCCGGGTCGCCGGCCAGGAAGCTCACGTCCTCGGCATTGAAGTTGGACAGCCAGCAGACCGACAGCAGGGACTTGCGTTCCAGGGGCGTAAAGGTTCCGAACACCTCGCTGGCGAGGTAACCCGCGACCGATCGCGCCAGGTCCAAGTCCCAGGCCGGGGTTTCCCCCGGTCGCCGCTGCATCCAGGCGCCGACCATGGCAATGCCGGCCGCCCAGCCATGGGTAAGCCGGCCGACGGTCGTCGTCGTGTCGGGATTCCGCGGGACGCCGATGGCCGCCAGCAGGGCCTCGGTTTCGGCGGCGGAAAAATGCAGGTCGGCCCCGGTCATCTCGCGCATTTGGCCATTCACGACCAGGCGGGTGCTCTGGACGGGCGGCGGCAGGCGGCTCAGGCAAAGCACGCGCGTGCCGTGCGGCATTTCCTCCGCCAGGGTCGACAGCAGTGGCCCGAAGAAAGGGGCCTCCTGGCATCGGTGCGTGTCATCGAAGACCAGGCAGGCGTCGGCGGCAACGGCGCCGGCCAGGGAACGCACGAAGGCGCGCACGTACACCGCCGGCGCCGACAGGTGCTCCCGGACGAGCTGCGGTGCCTGCCAGTCCGCGGCGACGCCGCCGCTGCGGACGGCCTCGGCCAGGAAATGGAAGAAGCTGGCCAGGTCCGCGTCGGTCTCGTCCAGACGCAACCAGGCCACGGGTCCCGGGTGGGCCGCGGCCAGTTCCAACCCGAGGCTGGTCTTCCCGCTGCCGGCCGGGGCGCCGACCCAGGTCATTCGTGCGTCGCCGCCGGCGACGTCCCGGACCAGTGTGCGCCTTCCCAGGAGCATGGCGCGCGGACGGTTGACCTTGGAAATGGAACTCATGAAATGGGCCGCAACGGGAGTACGGCGGATTTTGCGCCGGGGACCATTATCGAGCGTGTTCCGGTCCGGATGCGTGACGCATGCCTCGCCGCACGCTACCGTTCGTCAGGCCGGGCCGCGGAACTTGAGGTGGCTGCCGCAGCCGGCCCGGCAATCGGAGGCGCCGAAACCCGGCACGGGAATCGTGCCCCGGGTGCCCCGATTCAGCCCGCATTCGCAGCGGCGGGACCGGCGGACCGCCACCACGGTCACGCCCGGCGCCGCCAGCAGGTAGTCGATGTGCCAATGCAGGCGCTTCTCGGCCGACAGGTGCCGGGCGACGCGGGCCTCGATGTTGCGCTTTGCGGAACCCGTGTAGACGTAGCGGCCGGGCCGGAAACGGAAGGTGCCGAGGCGGCCCACGCACACCTCGATCGCCCGGGCGACATCTATGACAAGTTGATAGGTCCCGATGGCGTCCCCGGGCGCAAGCCTGCCGTCAGCATCGTTGCCTTTTTGTAACCGCTTGCGTGCCTCGGGCGCCATGCGTGGATTCTACGCAACAGGGGCCGGCCGCCGCCGCGCCCGCGCGTGGCGGAAAGTGCCGGCCATATGTCAATAGATATATATAATCCGCCCCGGGTCCGCCCCTGCGGGCCCGATACGACCGGGTAGACACACGACGACAAGAGGGAGGGGCCCGGAACATGCTCCGTTATCGCGACAGCATAGAGAAGAGTGCGGAATACCTGCGCCTGGCCTTGCCATTGATGAGCAAGCAGGCCGCGGCACTGCACCCGATTTCCTACGCCGTCTGGTACGACTACGTGTCCGGCGCCAACGCGGCCCTGCGCGCCGAAGTGGACCGCCACATCACCACCGGCACCCCGCTGGACGAGGCCACGACCGAGACCCTGTTCCGGCGCTACATCGCCGAACTGAACGAGGAGACGGCGCGGCGGGTCGGCGACGGATTCCAGCGCGTGCTGGCCGACATCTCCCACACCACCAACGAGGCCGGCGAACAGGCCAACCTCTTCGGCGACGCCCTCGAGCAGTGGCGGGAAGGCCTGGCGGCGAGCCTGCCGGACCTGGGCTTCGACATCGGCGCCGAGGCCCTGCTGCAGGACACCCAGCGCATGCAGCGGGCCATCGGCACCCTGGGCCAGCGGCTCGAGGACAGCCGGCAGGAGATCGAGCGGCTCAAGGCGGAAGTGAGCCGGGCGCGGGAAGACGCCCTGCGCGACGCCCTCACCGGGCTCATCAACCGGCGCGGCTTCGACCTTTCGCTGGCGTCCGCCCTGGAGGGCGACCATCCCGGCCACGGACCGTCCCTGCTGATGACCGACATCGACCATTTCAAGGCGATCAACGACCGTTTCGGGCACCTGTTCGGCGACAAGGTCATCCGTGCCATCGGCGTCGTGCTCAAGGACAACGTGAAGGGCCGCGACGTGGCGGCGCGCTACGGCGGCGAGGAATTCGCGATCCTGCTGCCCGACACGCCGCTCGAGGGGGCGCGGACCCTGGCGGAGAAGCTGCGCGGCATGATCGCGGCCAGCCGCATCCGGCGCACCGACAACAACGCGATGCTGGAGTCGGTGACGGTGTCGATCGGCGTGGCCTGCTACAAGCCGGCCGAACCGGCGGAGAGCCTGGTGCGCCGGGCCGACCTGGCGCTCTATGCCTCGAAGCAGGGCGGACGCAACCGGGTGACCGTGGCGTCGGCGCGCTGAGGACCCGGTTCCCGGGGCGCGCGGGGCATCCGCCGCCGCGGCGGTGGCACAATGGCGTCGGTCCGTGGG
>DAOLKI010000151.1:0-6365 GCA_035331665.1 Rhodocyclaceae bacterium | reverse complement strand
ATGAAGAACTTCAAGGACGAGAGCTTCATCGCCCAGTACCTGTCGCCGAAGCTGATGCGCGACTTCCGGCTCTTCGCCGTGCTCGACGACGATCACCTGCCGAAGCTGCGCATCTCCGCCATCCATGACGAGCGGGGATACCGGGCGATCCGGGAGGGCCTTTCCGAGCAATACAACCTGGGCAACCGGGAGCCCGACATCCAGGTATGGGACGTGGATGTCCGGGGCGACCGGTCCCTGACGTTGCGCCACCTGCAGCACCATCGGCGGCCGCTCGCCGACAACCTGGACCAGATGCTGACCCACGTGACCCGCCTCTGGGGCTTCAACGTGCGTCTGGAAACGGTATTCGACGACGGCCGCGTCGCCATGACGCGGGAGAGGGCGGCGGAGAAGCGGCGCAGCGGCCGTTGAGAAACCCGTTTCCGGGGATCACCCGCGCAGGGCCTGCACCTCTCCGATGGCGATGCGCAGGCGCAGGGACAGGGTGTGGGCCACATGCCCGAAAATCGCCAGCGCGAGGTCCCCGTGCTCGACGGCGAGTTCCTCGAAGCGTTCCCGGGTGAGGACGTAGAGTTCGCTGTCGGTCAGCGCGACCAGATCAACCAGATGGTTGCCGCCGGCCATGAACCCCATGCCGCCGATGATTTCGCCGGGGCCGCAGGTGGAAAGGTGGTAGCTGTCCTTCTTGCGCACCGGGACGAGCAGTTTCAGGGTGCCTCGCCGGACGAGGTAGAGGGCATCCGTCGGCGTTCCCGCCTTGTAGACCTTCTTCTGGGCCCGCACGGCGCGCGTCTGGATGGCGGCTTCGAGGGCACGCATCGCCTCGTCCGTGCACCCCGCGAAGATGTCGAAGTCGCGCAGTTCCATCGCCTCGGACGACGCGGCGGGCAGGAGGCCGGCCAATTCGCGGGACTCGATCCATTCCAGGGCGTCGTCCAGGCTGTCGAAGGTGAGGGCCTTGGCGCTGGGTTTCACCACGCCCGTTTCCTTCAGGTAGCGCTTCATCTTGAGCCCGCTGGGCAGGCCCTTCGGGATATCGCAGAACAGCAGGAAGGCGTCGCGCCTCTCGAGCCGGTCCTTGATCAATTCCAGAACGTGGGTGGCCGTCACGTCCAGCGACTGCACCCGGCGCATCTGCAGGACCACGTATTTGCGCGTCGCCGTTTCCGGTTCCAGGGCTGCCTGGAGCCGGTTTGCCGTGCCGAAGAAAAGGGCGCCCTGCAGCTCGAAGATCACAGTGTCGGGAGCGCTGCGTTCGACGGCCTCCAGTTTCTCGGCCGTGCGCGCGCGTTTGGAGAAGACTTCGCGGCCTTCGATGCGCGTTCGCACCACCGTGCTGTGGGTCTGCTCCCGGACGAACAGGAGCACGGCCAGGGCAACGCCGACGCCCGCGGCGACGATCAGATTCACGAAGATGGCGGAAAGGACGACGGCGACGATGACGATGAAATCGAGACGGGTCGCCCGCGCGAAGAAGAAGGTCAGGCTGTGTCGGTCGATCATGCGCGCGCCGACGACGATCAGGATGCCGGCCAGCGCGGCCAGTGGAACCCAGGCGATGGCCGAGGTCAGGAGCAGGAAGGCGGCCAGCGCGAACGCACCGGCCATGAATCCCGAGAGGCGGGTCGCGCCACCGCTGGCCACGTTGACCAGGGACGCCCCCATCGTGCCCGATCCGGGCACGCCGCCCACCAAAGAAGTGGCCAGGTTTCCGAGCCCCTGGCCGACCAGTTCCCGGTTCGGATCGTGGTGGCCATCGGACATGGCGTCCAGCACCAGGCAGGTCTTCAGGGTATCGATGGACAGGAGTACCGCCAGGGTCAGCGCCGGCGCGAGCACCTGCGCCAGGTCGCCGGCATGCGGCACGGACATGGACCGCCAATGGCGGCCGACTACGTCGGCAATCGGGCTGTTTCCGTCGGCCAGCGTTCCGATCAGGAAGGGGTTGCCGTCCACGCGCAGCAGGGACGGGTCGGCGATTCCGAGCGCCAGGTAGGCAAGAACGCCGGCCGCCAACGCCAGGATGGCTGCCGGGACGGTCCGGATGATGCGCGGCAACAGCACCATGGCGGCGATGACGACGCAGCCGACCAGCAGGCTCTGCCAGCGCCATGCGGAAGGGGACAGGAGGGCCGGTATCACGGACAGTTCGTGTGGAACTCCCAAGAATCGGGGCAACTGGCTGCCGATGATGATCAGCCCCACGCCGGTCAGATAACCGCTGACGACGGGATAGGGGATGTAGCGTATGAGCCGGCCGATACCCGCCAGTCCGAGGGCAACCTGGATCATTCCCGCCAGGAGGCCGATCAGGCCCAGCAGCAGGACCACGGTGCCGGGTGCCGTGCCCTGCTGCACGAATCCCGCGGCGAGGGCGGAAAGCACTGCGGCGGCCGGCGCGCTGGGCGCCGTCACCAGACGGGGTGCGCCGCCGAAGCTGGGAGCTACGAGCCCGAGGACCGTCGCCCCGAGAATGCCGGCCAGCGCCCCCTGGGCGCCGAGGCCTCCGCCGAGGGGAGCGAAGATGGCCACCCCGAAGGCGATCGCGGCCGGCAGTGCCACGAGCATGGCCGCCAGGCCACCCCAGATGTCACCGACGACTCTGGGGCGCTCCGCGGCGATGGCATCGGTGTTGGGGCCGGACATGGTGCTCGTGCGCAATGCGACGAGCCAGTATCGTCCGCACCGGCGGGACGGTCAATCTCCCCCGCGCCGCAGCGGCCGCCGGCCGCCCCCGTCATTCAGCTTTCGGCAAACCAGTCCCGCAGGCGATCGCTGACCCGCCGGTCGCCGAGGAGTCCGAAATGGTCCACGCCGTGCACCACGATCTGCCGGCCGGCGGGGATGGCAAGGCGCCGCGCCGGATCGGCATGGCGTCCCAGCGCGCTGTCGACGGGCACCAGGCCGTCGCCAGCGCGGCGTTTCACCGGGCTGCCGGAGTTGCGGGTTGCCGCGACGGCGAAGCAGCGGACCCCCTGCGGCAGAGGCACGGCGGTGCGCCGGTCGCCGGTGTCGCTTTCCGGGTGGTCGCGCCAATCCTCATCCAGCAGGTTGCCCCTGCGCAGGTCCTTGATGCCGTCGCTGCGCGCCTTGCCCAGTCGCGTGAATGGGGCCGTGTAGGGGCTGAGACCGACGAGGATGTCCGCCCAGTTGCCGGCGCGTTCGAGGGGCGCCCCTTGATGGGGTGTCCCGAGAAAAGCGAGATTGCGCAGACGCCGCGGCCATTCGTGTCCGGCCGCCTGCGCGTAATGGCAGGCGCTGCGGGCCACGAGTCCGCCCATGCTGTGGCCGACGACGGCAATCTCATCGACCGGCGCCGGCCAGGCGTGCAGCAGCGATTCCATGACATCGGCAAACTTCCGGCCGTTTGCCGAGATGTGGAGGCCGCTGTTGTAATGCAGGTAGAGGGGAACGTAGTCCAGGTCCCGGGCCAACTCCGCGCCGTGGTCGTGGCCGTCGCGTTCCCATTCGAGATCGTTCATGCAGAGTCCGTGGACGAGGACCAGCAGCCGGCGGGAGGGAGCATCGAACCGCGCGGCCAGGGACTCGCGATCGAGCACCAGGGCCTCGCCGCGGTGGCGCAGGCGCATGGCGACGGCCAGCGGATTGCGCGTCTCGGCCAGGTGGTCCCCCCACACGCCGTTCAAGGCCGCGATCACCGCCTCCCGGCGGGGCGAACTGGCAGCCGAATCCGGCGCATCGCCGAACACGGCTCGCAGCAACGGCGCGACGGGCGCCAGGGACGCGTCGATGCCGAAGCCGACGGCCCGTGTCACGCCGCGCACGGTGCGGTACACGAAACCGGAAACGCCCCGGGCGCCGCCCGTCGGCGCTTCGCCGACGACGGGCGAGCGGCCGGCGATATTGCGGTGCATGTCCTCGACGATGCCTGTCACACCGGAGATGGCGTCGATCACCAGGCGGCTGGCGCCGCGCAGGTCCGTGGCGATCGCGGCACCGTCTGCCCAGGGGAGGCCGCCGGTCGGCGGGTTCGCATGGCGAGTCCTGCGGGGCGATGACGCGCTGTCTGTCTTCCGGGTGCTCATGGGGATGCCTCCGTCGTGGCGCGGAGCCGGCACGTATGGCCATCCCCGCTCGGGATCACGATACGCCGTTGCGCAAAGCAGGCGGATAATTCCGACCTGCGGTTCACCGTGCCGCACCGTGGGGCTTGGCCGACGCCTGCGCGCCAACGCATAATTCAAGCCGCCATGGACCTCTATTCCCGTTTCGTTCTGCCGCGCATCATCCATTTCGTCTGCGGCATGGAGAGCCACACGCGCCAGCGGGCGCGCCTCGTCCCGGCCGCCGCCGGGCGGGTCCTGGAGATCGGCTTCGGCTCGGGACTCAACTTCCGCCACTATCGGCCGGAAAGCGTCCGGCACCTCTGGGCACTCGATCCGGCCGAGGCCATGCATCGCCTGGCCAGGCCCCGCGCGGACGGATTGGGCTTCCCTGTCGAATTCCTTTCCGCGGCGGCCGAGGCCATCCCACTGGAGCGGGCGAGCGCGGATACGGTCCTGGTCACCTGGTCGCTTTGCTCGGTCGGCGAGCCGCTCGCGGCGCTCGCCGAAATCCGCCGCGTGCTCAGTCCCCGCGGCACGCTGCTGTTCTGCGAGCACGGCGCGGCGCCGGACGCGGGGGTGCGCCGCTGGCAGGAACGCCTCAATCCCGCCTGGCGCCGCCTGGGCGGCGGGTGCCACCTGGACCGGGATGTCCCGGCCCTGTTGCGGTCCGCCGGGTTCGCGACCCGGGACATGCAGGCCGGCTACGTGTCCGGCCTGCGGTTCGCGAGCTTCAATTACCTGGGGTCGGCGACGCCCGCCCCCTGAGGTCTGTTCTCGTTCAGGCGAGGTGTGCGCTGGGCCGTGCCGCGTGGCAGGCCCGGGCGCGACCGACGCCGTTGGTCGTTCCACGCGAGGAGGGGGCAAAGCCGGCATGGGACCCGCCAGGACGCGTCTCTTCGGGTTGTCGTCGAACGCGTCGCCCGCTGTGTCGCGAGGCTCGCGCGGCGGAGCCACCGACCACTTCGCCGCGCTGCGCGCGATTATCCGCATTTGTCGGCAGCGCACGCGCCGACTGGACGGGAACAGACCCTAGGCCTTGCCGAGGAGCCGGTCGATCTCGGCGGTCGGCACGCCGGCGTCGGCGAGCAGGTCGCGGCCGTGCTCGCCGCGCCGCGGGACCGGTCCGGGCTGCCGAAGGGGTGTCCCCAGGAAGCGCGGCGCGGGCGCCGCCTGCAATACCCCGTCCCGCTCGTCGTAGACGCCACGGGCCTTGATGTGCGGGTGGGCTGCCGCCTCGGCCGGGGTCAGCACCGGCGCAAAGCAGGCATCGCTGCCCTCGAGCAGCCCGACCCAATGGTCCCGTGGCCGGCTCGCGAAGAGCGCCTCCAGGCGCTCCCGGCCGCGCGACCAGGTCCTTGGGTCGTAGGGGCGAGCGAAATCGGGGTCTTCGCCGAGGCCCAGTTTCTCGAAGAGGAGCCTGCTGAATTGGGGCTCGAGGGCCCCGACGGTGACGCAGGCGCCATCGGCACAGCGGTAGGTGCCGTACCAGTGGGGGCCATCCAGCAGGCCGCGGCCACGTTCGAAGGGCATCATCCCACCGGCATGGATGGCGAGCAGCAGGTTCATCAGGTTGGCGCTTCCGTCCACGATGGCGGCGTCCACCACCTGGCCCCGGCCGGAGGCTTTCGCACCCAGGATTCCGGCCAGCACGCCCAGGGCCAGATACAAGGCGCCGCCCCCGAGGTCGCCGACCAGCGTGGGCGGGGCGAAGGGCGGCTCGGCGCCGCTGCCCGAATACCACAGGGCCCCGGAAAGGGCCACGTAGTTGAGGTCGTGCCCCGCCGCCTCGGACAGCGGCCCGCTCTGGCCCCATCCGGTCATGCGGCCGAAAACCAGGCGCGGATTGCGTGCGATGCAGGTCTCCGGTCCAAGTCCAAGCCGTTCCATGACGCCGGGCCGCATGCCCTCGATCAGGGCGTCGGCTCCCTCGATCAATTTCAGCACGGCCTCGACGGCGCCGGAATCCTTCAGGTCCAGGGCGACGGACCGCTTGCCGCGATTGAAAATGGCCCGGGACCCCAGTTCCAGCGGATCGCCCGGCTTCACGGCATTGCGTTCGACGAGGACCACGTCGGCACCCATGTCCGCGAGCAGCATGCCGCAGAAGGGCGCCGGCCCGATGCCGGCGATTTCGACGATCCGGATACCCGACAGCACACCCATTTTCCGCTCCCACCGATCTTGAAGGCGGAATTCTAGTCGTGGGGAGGGCAGCGGACTGTCACCGTTGCTAAAGGATCCTCAGGCGCCATTCACGGCGTCGGGAGAGGTGGAACGATAACGGCGAATCCGCCG
>DAOLKI010000150.1:0-6405 GCA_035331665.1 Rhodocyclaceae bacterium | reverse complement strand
GCCGGCAGCGCAGCACGTCGCCGCCCTCCTCCTCGCCCCCTCGGCGCCGCGTGGAGGCGGACGCGGCCATGCGATAGGCCATGGCACCGGCGAGGGCGGCCAGCAACAGGCCTCCCCATTGCCAGATCCCGGACCGCGGTGAGTCTGTCGGGGCCGTCGCGCGGTCCGCCGGGAATTCGGCCCGCCTGCCGCCCGACGGGACACCTCCCATCAGACCGGGGACCGGCGGGCGGCGGAACTCCATGATCCGTTTGACATTCTCCCGCCGGTCATGGCGACCGTCGCCGATGATGCCGATCCATCCGTCCCCGGCACGCGCGGAACCCACCGCCGGCCCATGACCCCGGTGATCGCGGAACGCCGCGTGGCCGACGTCTTGGCCCTCGTGTCCCCGTCGGGAGGCGACGGGAACCGCGCCGTGCGACCGCCGAAGCGCGTCGGCGGTCCCGTGCATCGAATCGACCGCGGACCGCAGCGCGCGATACGACTGCGTCAGGGTGGCCACTCCTTTCCGCGCTTGTCCGACGGACGCACGGAGGTCCAGGCCCCCGATGAGAAGGCCGTCGAACCAGGAAGTTGCCGGCAGGACGGCGATCGCGATCGCAAGGAACGTCGCCGCGACCGGGACGGCCCGCCACCACGCCCCGCGGATCCGTGGCGGGCATGACGGCACCGGCGCGCGGGACGGTGTCGGGTCTGCGCGTTCGGCACCCGCACGCCGCGCATCCGCCGCCCTGGAAGGTGCCGGCGCAAACGCGCCTGCACCGGTCCGCGACCGGGACAGGAGCGATCCGTTGCGGCCATCCTTTTCCACGCCGCTATACTCCGCAAAAACCCGGTCGTCCTGTTAGCCGATTCGCCGAAAAACCTAGCCGTCGCCATCATCCAGCCCGCGGGCGGAAGCATTCCACGCACCCCAGCGCTGCAACCCGAATGACATGTCGAGCCTTTATCCCGTCCTGCTGATCGTCGACGACCAGCCCGAGTCGATCGCCCTGTTGATCTCCTTCCTGGAGAACCGGGCGATGGACATCATGGTTGCCATGGACGGGCGCGACGGGCTCGAGAAGGCCCGCGCCGGTCACCCGGACCTCATCCTGCTGGACATCGCGATGCCCGGCATGGACGGTTTCGCCGTATGCGAGGCGTTGAAGGCAAACCCGGCCACGGCGGCGGCCCCCGTGATCTTCCTGTCGGCGAGCGGAGCCATCGACGACAAGCTGAGGGGATTCGCCGCCGGGGCCGTCGATTACATCACCAAGCCCTTCGCCGAGGACGAGGTACTGGCGCGGGTTGGAGTCCATCTGCATACCCGGGACCGCATCGCCCGATTGGAGACCATGGTCGGCCAGCGTACGGTCCAGGAGGCGGCAACCCACGAGGCGGCCGACGAACGCATGTTCCGGGCCGCCGTCGAAATCATCGAGAAACGCCTCGCCTTCCCGCCGTCGCTGCAGGAATTGTCCCGCCAGCTGGGCGCCACCGACCGCAAGCTCACCGAGATATTCCGTGACCGCGTCGGCATGACCGCCACCGACTACTTTTCCGAATTCCGGCTGGAAACGGCGAAACGCCTGCTCGAGGCCACGGACACGCAGATCCAGATCGTCGCCGACCGGGTCGGCTATCGGAACCCCGGGGATTTCACCCGCGCATTCCGGCGCCGGTTCGGCGTCGGGCCCAGGGAATTCCGCCAGGCGACGAAAAGAACCAGGAGGCCCGGGGGGTGAACCCGAAACCGCCCTTGGCCCGGGCCTTGCGCCTGATACTCACGGCGTGGCTGGCGATGCTGGCGACCGCCGGCCTTGCCGCGCAGCCATTGGATCTGGACGACACCGGCCACCAGCAGGTCTGGCGGCACATGGAGATCCTGCTCGATCCCCAAGGCAGCATGGAACTGGCCGCCGTCCGTCGCGCCCATGCCGAAGGGCGCTTCCACGCGGCGCCCTCGCAATCGGCCAGCCTGGGCTACCTGCCGGGGGCCGCCTGGGTGCGGCTCGCAATCCGCAATCCCGGAACGACGGCCAGGAGCCGGTGGCTCCAGCAGCACTGGGTGTTCCAGCAATCGAGCATCCTTTTCGTCGTCCGCGGCGACGGGACGGAGAGACGGTTCGCGAACGGTGCCGAAGTGCCTCTGGACCACCGCCCCGTCCAATCGCGGCTGATTCTTTTCCCCTTGGAAATGGCTGCCGGCGAAGTCCTGGAAGTCTATGGCCGGCTATCCGGACGCTCGGCAACCGTGGTGGATTTCGACCTCTGGCACCCGGCCGACTTCCTGGACTCGACGGCACTGCAGGCGGCCGTGAAGTTCTTCCTGCTCGGTGGCAGCCTCGTCGCCATGGCCTACAGCGTATTGGCCTGGCATCTTCTCCGCCGCAATCACCTCCTTGCCGTGGCGGGAGGACACCTGGTCTTCGTCCTCGTGGTGTTCATCCTCGATGGCTACGCGGCCAACTGGGTCCCCATGGATGGTCAGTTATGGCCGGCACGGCTGCTCTTCGCGACCGTGTTCGTCGCCTTGGCCTTCCACAGCGTGTTCGCCCGGGGATTCCTCGCCCTCCCCAGCCGGTTTCCGCGCCTCGCGCGGCTGATGACCCTGGCAACGCTCGCCTGCCTGGCGGGTGCCGTCGCGAGCCTGGTGTCCTTCCATCCGGCCTGGATGACAAAACTGCAGATCCTGACGATTGTCGCAATACTCGCATCCGCCGTGCGGGCGGTGCCCGGGGGCGGGGCGTCGGCTCGTGCCTACCTGGTCGCATGGATCGTTCTCTGGGGTACGATCATCCTGAGGGCCCTGCTGCTGCTCGGCGAGTTCCCCGCCATCTCCTTCCTGAACATGTTGCCGGCCCTGGGATTCCTGGGTTCGGTGCTCGCGCTGACCTACGCCATGCATGTCGATATCCGCGCGATGCGGGACGCGGGACGGGAAGCCGAAGCCGGATTGCTCGCCCAACAGCGCGGCGAGCAGGAAAGGTTGTCCGAAGCCGTCGAGGCGCGCACCAGGGAATTGCGCGACGCCATCGCCCGGTCTGAGCAGGCCAGCCAGGCCAAGTCGTCCTTCCTGTCGGTGGTCAGCCATGAACTGCGCACGCCTCTGCATACCATCCTCGGCTATTCGCATCTGCTCCGGCGGCAGAGCACGCCCGACATCGCCGACAAACTTGCCATCATCGAGCACAGCGGAGAGCATCTTCTCCGCCTGATCGAACAGGTGCTCGAATTCACCCGCGGCGGCCAGCGTTCGATCGAGCTCGACCCGGAGCCTTGCCGGCTGCAGGAACTGGCAGAGGACCTGGAGAACACCGGGCGCATCCTGGCCCGCACGCGCGGCAACCGCTTTTCGCTGGTGCGCGGCGGCGGATTGCCGGCCGAAGTGGAGGCGGACCGCCAAAGACTGACCCAGGTGCTGCAGAACCTGATCGGCAATGCCTGCAAGTACACCGAAAACGGGAGTGTCCGGCTGCTGATCGAACCGAGCACGGAGCACGCGTCCGGCGGCGAACGGCAATGCGCCATGCATTTCGCGGTGGAGGATACGGGATGCGGCATCGCGTCGCCGGACCTGGATCGCATCTTCGATCCGTTCACGCGCATCGCCAGCCGGCAGCGTCAGCCCGGCCTGGGCCTGGGTCTCGCGATCTCCCGGGAGTGGGTACGTGCCATGGGCGGCGAAATCTCCGTGACCAGTGCCCCCGGTCAGGGCAGCCGCTTCGAATTCACGGTCAGCTTTCCGGTACTCGCGGACCGTTCAGCGCCGGCCACCGGCCATGCCGCCGGGCTGTCTCCGGTGGTCGGCCATCGCGGCCGGCAGCGGCGCATCCTGGTCGCCGACGACATCGCGGACAACCGGATCTTCCTGCGCGAACTGTGCCAGCGCTGGGGATTCGCTGTGACCGAGGCGCGGGACGGCGCCGAGGCCTGGGCCCTCTGCGAAGGGGCCACGCCACCGGTGGACCTGGTGCTCGCCGACCAGTTCATGCCGGGGGTGGACGGCTGGGACCTGCTGCGCCGCATACGGTCCTCGGAACGCCTGGCCGCATTGCCGGTCATCCTCGTCTCGGCGGCGCCGGCAACGGCGCCGGAGGAATTTCCGGAACATTGGCGATTCGACGCGGTGCTGCTGAAACCCTTCCCGCAGGAAAGCCTTGAACAGGCGATTGCCGACGCGTTGACGCTGGACTGGATACGCGCCGGGGAGGCACCCGAACCGCCGCCGGAAGAGCGGGCCGCCGCCTTGCCACCCGACAAGGCCATCGAGTTCCGTTCCATGGTCGAATTGGGCCGCATCGTCGCGTTGCGTCATTGGTGCGCCCAGTTGAAACAGGACCATCCCGAGTGCGGCGATTTCGCCGAAAAGGCGGAGAACCTGGCGCGCCGGATCGACCTTCCCGGCCTGCGGGATCTCGTGGCCGGATTGCCGGCCCCCCCGTAGGAACCAGGGCCGATATACTCCCCGCCCCGACCGACCGGCGCCGTTCCGGCGCGATGATCCACCCCGATACCTGCGTTCCATGGCCAGCGACCCCGTCCCGGATTTCTCGGCACACACGCCGGTGATGCGCCAGTACCTGCAACTGAAGGCACGGCATCCGGACATGCTGCTCTTCTACCGGATGGGCGACTTCTATGAACTGTTCTACGAGGACGCGGAGAAGGCCGCCCGGCTCCTGGACATCACGCTGACGCGACGCGGGCAGTCGGCGGGCCAGCCCATTCCCATGGCCGGCGTGCCCTTCCATGCGGTCGAACAGTATCTGGCCCGGCTCGTCCGCCTCGGGGAGTCGGCGGTGATCTGCGAACAGGTCGGGGATCCCGCCACCGCCAAGGGCCCGGTGGAGCGCGCGGTCGACCGCATCGTCACTCCCGGCACCCTCACCGATGCCAGCCTCCTGGACGATCGCACCGAAAGCCTGCTCCTCGCCATCGGGGCGGAGGGAGAACAACTCGGACTGGCGTGGCTCAATCTCGCCAGCGGCGAACTGCGTGCCCTCGCGTGTCGGCGCGCCGACCTGACGAGCCACCTGGAACGCTTGCGGGCCGCCGAGATCCTCGTCCCCGACGGCGCGCGGGACCTGGCGCCGGAGGGCCGGACTTCCGTGAAGCGGCTGCCCGAATGGCACTTCGATGCGGCCGAAGCAGCCCGCCAGCTCGCCGATCACCTGGGCACGCGGGACCTGGCCGCGTTCCTCCCCGACGGGGAGGTCGGCCACCTGGGACCGGCGGTCGGCGCGGCCGGCGCCCTGATGCAGTATGCCCGGGCAACCCAGTTGCAGGCCCTCGCGCACGTGACCGGCTTCGTGATCGAACGTCCGGGCAGCTTCCTGCGGCTGGACGCCGCCACCCGGCGCAACCTGGAAATCACGGAAACCCTGCGCGGCGAGTCGGCACCGACGCTCCTCTCGCTCGTCGATTGCTGCGTGTCCGCGATGGGGGCCCGGTGGTTGCGGCACGCACTGCACCACCCCCTCGCCGACCGGCGGGATGCCGCGTCGCGGCACGGCGCGGTCGGCGCGTTGCTCGACGATCCGGACGGGCTCGCCGGACTGCGCGGGACCCTGCGCGGCTGCGCCGACTTCGAGCGGATCGCGGCCCGCATCGCGCTGAAAAGCGCGCGCCCCAGGGAATTGGCCGCCCTGCGCGACGGCATCGGGCGGCTGCCACAACTGGCCGGCCTGCTTCTGCGTTCGGGGGACGGGAGGCTCTCCGCGGTGGCGCACGACTTGGCCGTTCCGGACCAATGCGGCGTCGAGCTGGCCCGGGCGCTCGCGGCCGAACCGGCAGCCCAGGTGCGCGACGGCGGCGTGATCGCCGACGGTTTTTCGGTGGAACTGGATGAATTGCGCGGCATCCAGGCCAACTGCGGCCGGTTTCTCCTGGACCTCGAAGCCCGGGAGCGCGAGCGGACCGGCATTCCCAGCCTGAAGGTGGAATTCAACAAGGTCCACGGCTTCTATATCGAGATCACCCACGCCCATGTCGAAAAGGTACCGCTGGACTACCGTCGCCGGCAGACTCTCAAGAACGCGGAACGCTACATCACGCCCGAATTGAAGGCGTTCGAGGACAAGGCCCTGTCGGCGAACGATCGTGCCCTCGCGCTGGAAAAACTGCTTTACGAGGATCTGCTCGGCCGGCTGGCCCCGGCCGTGCCCGAGTTGCAGCGCATCGGCCGGGCGCTGGCCCTGGCCGATGGCCTGGCGGCCTTCGCGGAGACCGCCCGGCGCCGGGACTGGCGGGTGCCCGATTTCCGCGCCGAAGCCGGCCTGGAGATCGAAGGAGGCCGCCATCCGGTCGTCGAGGCCCAGGTGGATGACTTCATCGCCAACGATCTGCGCCTCGGCACGATCCGGCGCATGCTGGTGGTGACGGGCCCCAACATGGGCCTCGACGACCGGATGGCGGCCT
>DAOLKI010000149.1:0-6415 GCA_035331665.1 Rhodocyclaceae bacterium | reverse complement strand
GCTCGCCGACAGCGTGTCGGCCAGCGAGGGCAGCGATTCCGCGGCCGGGCCGGCGCGCAGGCGGCGCCACCAGGGCTGGCGATCGGTGACTTCCACCGCGGGGGTTCCCAGGCGGCCGATCCGGTCCGAGCCGAGATCCACGGCGATCACGAGGTCCGCTCCGAGAGCCCGACACAGGGACACGGGAACCGGGTTCACGAGGCCGCCATCCACGAGGATCCGGGCGTTGACGCGCCGCGGCTTGAATAGGCCGGGAAGGGCGATGGACGCGCGCACCGCGGCGGCGACGCTGCCCTCCCGCAGCCACACTTCCCTGCCGTTTTCCAGGTCCGTCGCGACACAGGCGAACGGCTTGGGCAGCGCGGCGAAATCCTTGTCGACGAAATGCCGTTCCAGGAAGGCGACAAGTTTGTCGCCCTTGATCAGTCCGCCGACCAGGCTCACGTCCAGAAGCCCCAGGACTTCCTGCCAGGTCAGCGTCGAGACCCAGCGCTCGAGCTTGTCGAGATCGCCGTCCACATAGGCCGCCCCCACCAGGGCACCGATGGAACAGCCACAGACGATATCGGGCTCCACGCCCCGTTCCGCCAGCGCGCGCAACACCCCGATGTGCGACCAGCCACGGGCCGACCCGGAACCCAGGGCCAGGCCGATCTTCGATTTCATCCGGAAAAAAGCAATTGAACCACGGGGACACAGAGTCCACAGAGGAAGATCAAGTGCGTGTCGGGGTTGCTGCACTCACCCGATGGGTGGCTTGAACTCGACGCACATACCCTTGACGTCTTGCCTCTCTCTGCGCCTGCGTGCCTCCGTGGCGAGGTTTTCAGGTCCATGGGTTTCTCACGGTCCGGGCGGTTGGACGGCGGCGTAGAGATCGTGCACGTCGCAATCCGTGACGGTGACTTTCACGACGTCGCCGATGTCCAGGTCGTGGCCGTCGGTGACATAGACCACGCCATCGATCTCCGGAGCGTCGCCCTCGGTGCGCGCCACGGCACCCTCGTCGTCCACCTCGTCCACCAGAACCGGCAGCCGGCGGCCGATCTTCGCCTCCAGGCGCCGCGTGCTGATGTCCTCCTGGTGCGCCATCAGGACGGCTCGCCGCTCCTCGCGCAACTCCTCGGGAAGCTGCCCGGGCAGCTCGTTGGCCGCAGCCCCCTCGACGGGGGAATAGGCGAAGCAGCCGACGCGGTCCAGTTCGGCCTCGTCGAGGAAATCCAGGAGCTCGTTGAACTCGGCCTCGGTCTCGCCGGGGAATCCGGCGATGAAGGTGGATCTCAGGGTCAGGTCCGGAACGGCCGCCCGCCAGCTTCTGATCCGGTCGAGGACCTTTTCCGCCGCCGCCGGCCGCTTCATGGCCCTCAATATGCGCGGGGACGCATGCTGGAACGGCACGTCCAGGTAAGGCAGCACGAGGCCATCGGCCATCAGGGGAATCAGATCGTCGACGCTGGGATAGGGATAGACGTAATGCAGGCGCACCCAGACGCCGAATTCGCCCAGGGCCCGGCAGAGCTCGGCAAGGCGGGTCTTCACCGGGCGGCCACCCCAGAACCCGGTCCGGTACCGAACGTCGACGCCGTAGGCGCTCGTGTCCTGGGAAATGATCAGCAGTTCGCGCACACCGGCGTCCACGAGGGCTTCCGCCTCGCGCAGGACGTCGCCCACCGGACGGCTGACCAGGTCGCCGCGCAGGGAGGGAATGATGCAGAAAGTGCAGCGGTGATTGCAGCCCTCGGATATCTTCAGCCACGCGTAGTGGCTGGGTGTGAGCCGAATGCCCTGGGGCGGCACGAGATCGACGTAGGGATCGTGCAGCGGCGGCAGGTGGGCGTGCACCGCCTCCATGACCTCGGCCGCGGCATGGGGTCCGGTGACGGCAAGGACCTTGGGGTGTGCCCGCCGCACCACATCCCCTTTCGCACCGAGGCAACCGGTGACAATCACCCGGCCGTTCTCCGCCAGTGCCTCGCCGATCGCGTCCAAGGACTCGGCCACGGCGGCATCGATGAATCCGCAGGTATTGACCACCACCAGGTCCGAACCCCGGTAGTCGGCCCCGATGGCGTAACCCTCGGCGCGCAGCCGGGTGAGGATCTGCTCGGAGTCGGAAGTGGCCTTGGGACAGCCGAGGGAGACGAACCCTACCGTCGGTGCCTTTTTCGGCCGCCCCATGCGTTCCTTACTTCTTGTCGACGGACACGTCCGAACCCGGCGGCCGGAACTGCGGGAACTGGAAGCCCGCGAACATCTTGCGGGTCTGCTCCTGCAGGTTCTCCTGCATCTGCTGGAACATCCGCTGGCTCTGCTCCACGTATGCCCCCATCATGCTCTGCATCGCCGGCCCCTGGAAGCTCAGGAACTGCGCCCAGAGGTCCTTGCTCATGGAGGCATTGTCGCCGTACAGGGAACGGGCCTGCTCCTGCAGCTTGTGCTGCATGTCCGTGAAGGCCTTGATGTTGTTCTCCAGGTACTTGCCCATCATGCCCTGCATGGCGTTGCCGTAGAACCGGATCATCTGCGCCAGCAGGTCGGACGTGAACATCGGCACGCCGCCGCTCTCCTCCTCGAGGATGATCTGCAACAGGATGCTGCGGGTCAGGTCGTCACCGCTCTTGGCATCGACGACCTGGAATTCCTCCTGCTTCAGGACGAGGTCCTTGACGTCGGCGAGCGTGATGTAGGTGCTCGTCCGCGTGTCGTACAGGCGGCGGTTCGGATATTTCTTGATCAGACGGACTTGGTGTTCGCCCACGGTTCCCTCCTCCCTCCGGAACGGCTTTCCCCGGCGGCACTCGCAGCCGGGGTAGCCGCGGAGCGCTTATTGGAAATACAGACCGCCATTGATGTTGAGGGTAGCGCCCGTCATGTATCCGGCCAGATCGGACGCGATGTAGGAACAGGCGCCGCCGATTTCCTCGGGCTTGCACAGACGTTTCATCGGAACGGTGTCCACGATGCCCTTGAGGATGTCCTCGCGGATCGCCATGACCATCTTGGTGGCCACGTAGCCCGGAGCGATCGCATTGACCGTCACGCCCTTGACGGCCAACTCCTGCGCCAGGGCCTTGGTGAAGCCGATGACGCCCGCCTTGGCGGCCGAATAGTTGGTCTGGCCGGCCTGGCCCTTGACGCCGTTGAGCGAGGAGATGTTGATGATCCGGCCCCAGCCCCGCTCCGCCATCTTCGCCGAGAACTGCTTGGACATGTTGAAGAGGCTGGTCAGGTTGGTGTTGATGACGGCATCCCATTGGTCCTTCTCCATCTTGGCGAAGAACTTGTCGCGGGTGATGCCCGCGTTGTTCACCAGGACGTCCACCGGACCGGCCTTGGCTTCGGCTTCCGCCGCCATGGCCTGGCAGTCTTCCAGCTTGGAGACGTCGCCGGCCACGCAGATGAAATCCTTGTAGCCGGCGGCTTCCATTTCGGCGAGCCACGCGTTCTTGTCGTCGAACTGGGGATGATAGGCGGCCACCACCTTGTAGCCGTCATTCGCAAACGCCTGGCAGATTGCCGTGCCAAGGCCACCCATTGCTCCGGTAACGAATGCGACGCGTTGTGTCATTGTTGAAACCCTCCCTATGCGAATGATCGAACTACAAGGAAATGGCGGTCAGAACATATGCTGTCCGCCGTTGATGGAAATATTCGCGCCCGTGAGAAACGCGGCTTCTTCGGACGCCAGGTAAGCGACCAGACCGGCAACCTCTTCCGGCTTGCCGAGACGGCTCTGGGGAATCAGGGGCAGAATCTTGGATTCCAGGACGTCCTGGGGAATGGCCATGACCATTTTCGTGCCGATGTAGCCGGGGGAGATCGTGTTGATGGTCACGCCCTTCTTGGCGACCTCCAGGGCGAGGGCCTTGGTGAAGCCGTGCATGCCGGCCTTCGCCGCGGAGTAGTTCGTCTGGCCGAACGCACCCTTGGTCCCGTTGACCGACGAGATATTGATGACCCGGCCCCAGCCCCGATCGACCATGCCGTCCATGACCTGCTTGGTCATGTTGAACACGGAATCCAGGTTCGTGCGGATCACCGCATCCCAGTCCGACTTGGTCATCTTCTTGAACGTCATGTCGCGGGTGATACCGGCATTGTTGACCAGGACGTCCACCGGTCCCAGGTCCGCGATCACCGTGTCCACGCACTCCTTGCACGAGTCGAAATCGGCCACGTCGCAGGGATAGGCCTTGAAGCCGTAACCCATGTCGTTCATGCGCCGCAGCCACTCGCCCGCCTTGGTGTTGCCGGGGCTGTAAGTGGTGACGACCTTGTCGCCGAGGGCCGCCAGCTTGACGCAGATCGCTTCGCCGAGGCCACCCATGCCGCCCGTCACCAATGCCACTCGTTGCATCTTTCTCTCCTCTGTTGTCGTCTCGCCGGAATTTAAGGAAAAACGCGCGGCGGTCCGGCATCGGGCGCGCGATCGGTCATTATGCCTGTTCCTTCACGTAACGGCCCGGGGCGGGCTCGCCGGGAGGATGGGCGTCGGAGCCGAGACGACCCCGCGCGGGCACCTGGCCGCCGGCATGCCCGGCAAGCCAGTTCGCCCACACCGGCCACCAGCTGCCCTTGACCTCCTGGGCGGTGTCGAACCATTCGTCGGCATTGGTCGTCTTGCTTTCGTTGATCCAGTGGCTGCGCTTGTTCTTCGCCGCCGGATTGATCACGCCGGCGATGTGCCCGGACGCCCCGAGTACGAAGGTGGACTCGCCGCCCAGGATGCCGCGGGACAGGAAGCCCGCTTTCCAGGGCACGATGTGGTCCTCCCGCGAGCAGTAGAGGAAAGCCGGCATGTCCACCCGCGACAGATCGGCCTTGGCACCGCACATGTCCAGCTTGCCGGGAACCCGCAACTCGTTCTCCAGATAGAGATGGCGCAGGTACCAGGCGGCGAAGGGGCCCGGAAGGTTCGTCGAATCCGCGTTCCAGAAGAGCAGGTCGAAGGCGGGCGGCGTGCCCCCTTTGAGATAATTGCCGACCACGTACTGCCAGATCAGGTCGTTGGCGCGCAACGCGGAGAATGTGGAGGCCAGTTCCTGGGCCCGCAGCAGGCCTCCCTTGCCGATGGTCGCCTCGCGGGCCGCCACCGAGGCCTCGTCCACGAACAGCCCGATCTCGCCGGTATCCGAGAAATCCAGCAAGGTGGTCAGCAGCGTAAGGCTGGCCACCTTGTCGTCACCCCGTGCCTTGGCAACGGACAGCGCGGAACTGAGCATCGTTCCGCCGACGCAGAAACCAAGGACGTTGATGGTTTCTTCGCCCGTGATCTCGCGCGTCACCCGCATCGCGGTCAGCGGTCCCTTCTCCAGATAATCGTCCCAGGTCAGCTGGGCCTGATCCTGCTTCGGATTGCGCCAAGACACCAGGAATACGGTATTGCCCTGGGAAACGGCGTACCGGACCAGGGAATTCTCGGGTTGCAGGTCCATGATGTAGAACTTGTTGATGCAGGGCGGGACCATCAACAGCGGCCGTTTCGCCACCTGCTCGGTGAGCGGCGAGTACTGGATCAGTTGGATCAGTTCGTTCTCGTAGACCACGGCTCCCGGCGTCACCGCCAGGTTCCGCCCCACCTCGAATGCCGATTCGTCGGTCATGGAAATGCGGCCCTTTTCCATGTCGGCGATCAGATTCTGCAGGCCCTTGCGTATGCTTTCCCCATTCGTGGCCAGGGCGGTCTGGATGAACTCCGGATTGGTGGCGGCGAAATTCGACGGCGACATCGCGTCGGCGATCTGTCGCGCGACGAAACGCAGCCTCTCCTTGGCCTTGCCTTCCGGCACGGGCGCCGACTCCGCCACCCTGCGCACATAGTCGGCGTTGATGGAGTAGGCCTGCCGCAGATAATCGAAGACGGGGCTCTCGCCCCAGGCCGGGTGCTCGAAGCGCTTGTCGCCGGAGAAGGGCGCGGAATCGCCCGCCTTGCGGCCCATCATCGCCCGCCACAGATCCGCGTGCTGCTCCATCCATTGCCGTTGCAGCTCGGCCATCGCCGACGCCTCGGGGGCCCACGACGCCGGCAAGGCGCCGGCCGGAGCGGCCGCACCCTCCCCATCCTTGGCGGGTTCGGATTGCTGCGCCGACATCGCCTGGAGAAAACTCTGGAATACGTTCTGGCCTGCCTGGGCCCAAGTTTGCATGGCTTGCATCGGATCGTTCGAAGACATGGGCGACTCCTCTCTCTCGGGGGAAAACGATTTTATTTGGCGTTGGAATTAAGCGTTCGATTTTTGCACCGCACAAAGCGCAATGTCAAGATTTTGGGGGTCACCGCACCGGCCGCCGGCGCCGCAACTAGCGCTTGCGGCCGCACGCGCTTTCGTTTATAAACTCCCCTTTTTCCGCTTCTGGACGCGCTCGCATGGCTGAGGATTTCCTCCACAAGCATTTCCCGCCCTATACGCCGAAG
>DAOLKI010000148.1:0-6462 GCA_035331665.1 Rhodocyclaceae bacterium | reverse complement strand
GGCGGCGCCAGCCGCGCGGCGCCCGTCCGTGGCCAGGGCACCCGCGCCCGTCCCCTCCGAACACGATTTCGAGAAATTCTGACCGGGGACCGTCATGGGACAAGTCGCGACGCAGGCGGCCGGAGGGGCGGTCGCCAAATCGGGCCCCGTCGCCGAGCCGCTGCAGTACCTGACCTTCAGCCTGGGCGGCGAGATGTATGCGGTGGGAATCCTCAACGTCAAGGAGATCATCGAGTACGGCACGCTGACCGAGATCCCGATGATGCCGCCGTTCATCCGCGGCGTGATCAACCTGCGCGGCGCCGTGGTGCCGGTCATCGACCTGTCGGCCCGGTTCGGCGCCGCGCCGACCCAGGTCGGACGGCGCACCTGCATCGTCATCATCGAGCTGGCCGACGGCGAATCCCGCCACGACATGGGCGTCATCGTCGATTCGGTCAGCGAGGTGCTCGAGATTCCGCCCTCGGAGATCGAACCGCCGCCGGCGTTCGGTGCGCGCATCCGAACCGACTTCATCGCCGGCATGGGCAAGGTGGCGGGGCGGTTCGTGGTGATCCTGGAGATCCGCAACGTCCTGTCCGTGGACGAGATGGCGGCTCTGGCCGACGTCGGCAAGACGGGTACTCCGGAGCCCGCTGGCTGAAGGAGGCCGGCGTCGGCGGACCTTCGCCGGCCGCTGCCGCCGTTTCCCTCCGGTGCGATGATCCCCTCACGCCATGTCCGCAGCCCAGTTCGCGATCTCCGACGCCGAATTCCGGCTGTTCCGGGACCTGATCTTCCGCATCGCCGGCATCAGCATGTCCGATGCCAAGAAGGTTCTGCTCGTGGGACGGCTCACCAAGCGCCTGAAGCACTACGGACTCGGCAGCTTCGCGGAATATCACCGGCTCGTCACCTCCGGCGGCGAACCCGAGGAACTGCAGCTCATGGTGGATCTGCTGACCACCAACGAGACCTATTTCTTCCGCGAGGAGAAGCATTTCGACTTCCTGCGCGCCGTCGCGGGACGGTTTCCCGCCGGCCGGCAACTCGACGTTTGGAGCGCCGCCTCGTCCACGGGCGAGGAGGCCTACACCATCTGCATGACGCTGGCCGACGTGATGGGCGTGGACGGTGCGTGGACGGTGACCGGTTCGGACATCAGCCAGTCGGTGCTCCGCGTGGCCGAGGCAGGCCACTACCCCTTGGAGAAATCCCGCGGCCTGCCTCCCGAGTACCTGCGCAAGTACTGCCTGAAAGGCGTGCGCAGCCAGGAGGGGACCTTCCTGATCGACCGGCGGCTGCGCGCCCACACCCGGTTCCTGCAGGTGAATCTGAACGCGACGCTGCCGGAGGTCGGTACCTTCGACGTGATCTTCCTGCGCAACGTCATGATCTACTTCGATCCGCCGACCAAACGGGAGGTGGTCGGGCGGCTGGTGAGGAAACTCAAGCCCAAGGGGCATTTCATCGTCGGCCATTCGGAGACGCTGAACGGCGTGAGCGACGACCTGCGCCTTCTCCAGCCCACGATTTACCAACTGCCCTGAGAGCGGGGTTTCGCGCCATGACGCTGCCGCCGAAAATGTGCCAGGGGTCCCGCTGATGGCGGCCATCAAAGTACTCGTCGTGGACGACTCCGCGGTCGTTCGCCAGGCGGCCCGCGACATCCTGGCCCGGGATCCGCAGATCGAACTGATCGGTGCCGTTGCCGATCCCCTCTTCGCCATGGAGCGGATGAAACAGCAGTGGCCGGATGTCATCGTGCTGGACATCGAGATGCCGCGCATGGACGGCCTCACCTTCCTGCGCAAGATCATGGCCGAGCGCCCCACGCCGGTGGTCATTTGTTCCACCCTGACGGAGAAGGGCGCCGAGACGACGCTGCAGGCCATGTCGGCCGGCGCCGTCACCATCATCACCAAACCCAAGCTGGGGCTGAAGCAGTTCATGGCCGACTCGTCGTCCGACCTGATCGGCGCGGTGAAGACCGCGGCCGTGGCCAAGGTGCGCCGACTCGTCGGGAGCGGGCCCGCCGTGCGCGAAAAACTCAGTGCCGATGCCGTGCTTCCCGCCGCCTCCGCGGCGATGGCCCGGACCACGGACCGGGTGATCGCCATGGGCACCTCCACCGGCGGCACCCAGGCCCTGGAGGCCGTGCTGACCAGGTTGCCGGCCGTGACGCCCGGCATCGTCGTGGTCCAGCACATGCCGGAGAAATTCACCGCATTGTTCGCCCAGCGGCTGGACAGCCTCTGCCGCATGGAGGTCCGCGAGGCCGTCGACGGGGACCGCGTGGTGCCCGGCCGGGTCCTGATCGCACCCGGCGGCAGGCACATGATGCTCAGGCGCAGCGGCGCCCAGTATCAGGTGGCGGTTGCGGACGGGCCGCTCGTGAACCGGCACAAGCCGTCGGTGGACGTGCTCTTCCGCTCGGTGGCGCAGGTGGCCGGCGCCAACGCGCTGGGTGTCATCATGACCGGCATGGGAGACGACGGCGCCCGCGGGATGAAGGAGATGCACGACGCCGGTGCGACCACGGTCGCCGAGGACGAATCGACCTGCGTCGTCTTCGGCATGCCCAAGGAAGCCATCAGGCTCGGGGCCGCGGACAAGGTCGTGCCCCTCGACGCGATACCGAGGGAAATAGTCGCCTACGGGAACTGAAGGGGGGAAATCATGCTCTCGATGCTGCACGTCGAAGGAGGTACGGGATGGCTCCGGCTTTCCGGGCGGCTGGAGTGGGACACGGTGTCCCAGTTCAACCGGGCGGCGGCAGCGGCCCTGGCGAATCCCGGCATCCGGGAGGTCGTCATCGATTTCTCGGAAGTGCAGTTCGTGGACAGCGTGGCGATGGGCGGCCTGATCTCCTATCGGGAGCGTTGCGAGAAGGCCGGCAAGACGCTGCGCCTCTCGAATTACGGTGCCCCCATCCGCAAGGCCTTCGTCACGGCGAACCTGCACAAGCTGTTCCGTCTCGACTGAGACCGGGACCCTTCGGCGGGCCGCCTCCACCCTTTCCGGAACATCCACGTGCAAGCTTCCGCAAAAGACCTGGAACGCCAGGCCATCAATATCAATCCCGGCGGATGGGCGGTGGACAAGCAACGCCCCATCGCCACGCTCCTCGGATCCTGCGTCGCCGTCTGCCTGTTCGATCCGCTGTTCAAGCTGGGCGGCATGAACCATTTCCTGCTGCCCTCGCGCAGTGGCTCCCACGCCGATACGGATGTCGTGCTGGCGGGCGACTATGCCATGGAGGTGCTCGTGAATGCGATGCTCGCGAAGGGTGCCCGCAAGGACCGGATGGTCGCCAAGGCCTTCGGCGGCGGGACCATCGTCAGCAACATCCGCATGGCGATCGGCGAACGCAACGCCGAATTCGCGAAGGAATGGCTGGCTCGGGAGGGCGTGGTCCTGGCGGCTTCGGATTTCCTCGGCCCCTGGTCGCGCAAGGTGATCCTCGATCCCGCTACCGGGGATGTCTGGTGCCGGCGCATGCCGGTGACGCAAGCCGTGGCCGCCGAGGTGACGCGCGCGGAAAGCGTCTATGAACAGACCCTCGAAAAACCGGTCCCCGTGGCCGGCAAGAAGATCGAACTGTTCTGAATACTGCCGGCCCTGTCCCCGCCGCGGCGGGACGGCCGTCTGCGTCATCGTGCGCGTGTGCGGACGCGGCCGTCACGACGCCCCGGTCGCGGTCTCGGGGGCGAGCCGCGCAGTGCCGTTTCCTGCGGCGCCTCAGGGCGCGCAGGCCGCGCGGATGATGCGTTCGGTCTTGGCGTAGTCCAGTTCGGCGTGGCCGGCCAGCGCCGAATTGCCGTGGTCGTGAACCGCCTGCATGATGCGCGCCGCGGCGTCGCGATCGGCGATCCCTGCATCGCGCAGATGGACCGGCATTCCGAGGCGGCGGTACATGGCCTCCGTGGCGGCGATGGCCTGCTCCGCCGTGGCGTCCGCGATACCGAACACGCGCCGGCCCAGTTGCTCAAGTTTCGCGCGCTTGTATTCGATCGTCTCGCGCAGCAGCCAGGGCTGCAGGATGGAGAGCGTGCGGCCGTGGTCGATGCCGTACAGGGCCGTGAGTTCGACGGCCAGGCGGTGGGTCGCCCAGTCGACGGGGACGCCGACCCCCACCAGGCCGAACAGCGCCTGGTTCGCCGCCCACATCAGGTTCTGCAGCCAGTCCGGTTCCCGGCGCCGCTCGAAGGTGTCGGCCAGGTGCCGCAGGGCGCCCATCACGGCCTCCGCGTAGCCGTCCTGGACCAGGGCGCCCACGGGGTAGGTCACGTACTGCTCGCAGACATGGACGAAGGCGTCCACGAGGCCGTTCGCCAGTTGCCGGTCGGGCAGGCTCTCCAGCACGCGCGGATTCAGGATCGCGAAGCGCGGCCGCGCGGGCTCCGCGTAGAAGACCTTCTTGCGCAGGTCGGCGAGGCGGGTGACCACGGCCGCCGAATTGGATTCGGAGCCCGTCGCCGCCAGCGTGAGCACCGCCCCGAGGGGCAGCGCCCTGTCGGGAACGTGGGTGCCCATGACGATGTCCCAGCCGTCGCCGTCGTGGAGGGCGGCCAGGGCGACGAACTTGGCGCCGTCGATCACCGAGCCGCCGCCCACGGCCAGGATGAAATCGAGGCCTCCGGCGCGCACTCGATCCACCGCCCGGTTCAGGGTCTCCAGCGTCGGATTGGGTTCCACCCCGCCGAACTCGACCACGGTCCTGCCGCCCAGGGCGGCCATGACCTGTCGATGGACGCCGTTCGCCTTGATGGACCCGCCGCCGTAAAGGAGCAGCACCCTGGCGTCCGCCGGCACCGCCTCGGCGAGACGGTCGAAGCTGCGCGGCCCGAAATGGATGCGGGTCGGATTGTGGAAGCTGAATTCGAAGACGTGGGACATGGCGAACCTCCTTCGCGACCGGATCGCCGCCATGCGGGCTGCAACAACGCGGGGCGGCGTGCCGTGTAAACATACCGCACGCGCCCCGCCCGCGCCGGGGCGGGCCGCGCCGGCGCAACCGGCCGCACGGGCAACAAGGGCGGACGCCGCAACCGGAGTGGAAAGAAAGCCGCCGCGATGAGATCTCCCGACGCCGAAGGTGGTCGCCGGCCGGGACGGCGCAGTGCGCCGGAACCTGCGCGTGGATCGCGGGGGGCGCGCGGCACAATGGGCCGGGATCGGGTGCAACTGGCGTGGCATGTTCGGTCATAATCCGGTCATCCATGAAGCCACCGGCCAACCCCACTGTCCCGCGACGGGCCGAGACCCTGGAGATCCTCCGGCTCATGGGCGACCACGAGCCGATTCTCCAGCTCGGCGACGAGCCCGATGGCTACGGGATGCGCTGGACGCTGCACGGCCAGCAGGTGCAGCCCGGCATCGCGCGCTACCTGATGGATGCCGGCTACCTGGCCGAAAAGGGGAAGACCCAGTTCGGCGCCCGGCGGCTCATGCTCACGGAATCGGGCCGGCGCTTCCGCGAGGAAGGGACCGCCTGGTGGTCGGGCCTGGGATTCCTGGAGAAGCTGCGCATCCGGCTGTTCGGATGACGGCCGGATTCACGCCGTGGTGGGCAGGGCGAGGGTCACGCAAAGTCCGCCTTGCCGACGGTTCGATGCGGCCACACGGCCGCCAAGGGCCTCGACGATCCGGCGGGTGATCGCGAGGCCGAGACCGTAACCCTCCGACGCGCAAGCGCCGGCGCCGC
This sequence comes from Rhodocyclaceae bacterium, assembly GCA_035331665.1. GTDB lineage: Bacteria > Pseudomonadota > Gammaproteobacteria > Burkholderiales > Rhodocyclaceae > JAEUNJ01. Next base: position 776 of record DAOLKI010000148.1, on the reverse strand, counting down.
GGAAGAAGGGCGCGAAGATCGCCTCCAGGTCCGACTCGGCCACGCCGGGGCCGTGGTCGACGATCGCGACCCGGCCCTCGCCGCCGTCGGGATCGCGCGTCACCTCGACCAGTACCCGGCCGCCGTCGGGAGAATGCCGCAGGGCATTGCGCACCACGTTCTCGATGGCCCGGTGCAGCAGGTCCGGATCCCCCTGGACGATCACCGGCGATTGCGCGGCCACGTCGATGCGGCAGGCCCGCGGCTCGCCTTCCAGGCCGGCATCCTCGGCGACCCCGGCGACGATCTCGGCCAGGTCCACGGCTTCCTTCGTCGTGCCGGCCATGCCGGCATCCAGCCGCGCCAGGGTGAGCAATTCACCGACCAGGCGATCCATCCGGCCGGTGTCGCGCTCGATGCGCGCCGCGAACTCCGCGCCGCGCTCGGGCTGCTGCCGGAGCAGGTCCACGGCCGCCTGCAGGCGCGCCAGCGGGGAGCGCAATTCGTGGGAAACGTCATGGAGCAGGCGCCGCTGGGCATCGATCAGGCCCTCCAGCCGCGCCGCCATCCGGTCGAAATCCGCGCCCAGGTCCGCGAGTTCGTCGCCGCGCCCGTCGAGGGACGCGCCGACCCGCGTTTCCAGGCGGCCGCGGGCCACGTCGTCGAAGGCGGCGCGCAGGCTTTGGATGGGGCGGGAGAAATACCAGGCCAGCAGGGCCGCGAACCCGAGGCTGACGACGCTTCCGAGCACGATGGGCATCACCGGCGGCCGGAGCAGCCAGCCCGGCCCCGGGCCG
>DAOLKI010000147.1:0-6462 GCA_035331665.1 Rhodocyclaceae bacterium | reverse complement strand
TCGATGACGGCGAGTTCGCCGTCCAGGCGGATCACCCCGGGCGGCGCATCGGCGACGCACTTGCCACATGCGGTGCAGGCGACCTCGCAGGCGGCTTCGGCCGTGTCGCCGTCCGCCCGGTTCTTGCAGGCGATCCAAAGGCGATGGCTGATCGGCTCCAGGGAGAACAGGCCCTTCGGGCAGACCTCGACGCAATCGTTGCAGGCGGTGCATTTGTCCGCATCCACCACCGGCAGGCCATGCGCATCCAGCGTGATGGCGCCGAATCCGCACACGTCCGCGCAATCGCCGAGGCCGAGGCAGCCCCAGGCGCATTCCTTGCCGCCGCCCCCGACCACGGCGGCGGCGCGGCAGGTGGCAAGCCCGGCATAGCGGGCGCGCAGGTAGGCCACGTGGCGGCCTCCGCCGCAGGCCAGGCGCGCGACCTTCTTTTCGATGCTGCCCGCGTCGACGCCCAGCAGGTCCGCGATGGCCTGGCGCTGGGCCGGGGCGCTGACCGTGCATTGGGCGGGGACGATGTCCCCGTCGACCACCTTCTCCGCGAAGGCCCGGCACCCGGCCTGGCCGCACGCGCCGCAGTTGGACTTGGGCAAAAGCTCCTCGACCTCGCCGATGCGCGGGTCTTCCCAGACGTAGAGCTTGCGGTTGGCGGCGGCGAGAAGCGCCGCCAGGCCGACGCCCAGCACCGCCATGAACACGCCCGACATCGCCAGCGACGAGAAATCCATCCTGCATCCCCGAATACTTGACAGGGATCCTCGGATATCCCTGCCGCCATCAAGGTCATCAGGTCGCGCCGGAGGCGAAACGCCCGGCGCAGGGGCGGGGCGTGCAGGACTCCATTGCGATCTGGCCCGGGCTTCCGGATTCGCACCTTGCGGGCACGGCCCCGGAGGCCTGATTCACGGCGCGGCGGGAGGTCTCATCCCGCCTGCAGGACGGGGCGGCGTGTCGCCTCCCCGGGGAGACGCGCATGGCTTGCGGCCGGGCGCGTTCGTGAGTCGGACGAGTATAGGGAAGACTCTTGCATCGCAACAAACAAACTTTCTGATGCAATGCATAAGGGGGTGAATTGCGCTTTTCGGAAAACATTTTCGCCATTCGAAATGCGCAAAAGCGCTGATATCCGCGGCGAGAGAAAGGTTGTAATTACAAATATTGCAGATACAATGATTGCATGGATGCGAACGAATCGGCCCCCCGCGGCTGTACCAACTTCAAGACCCGCCAGCTGGCCCGCTACCTGTCGCGCCGTTACGACGCCGAACTGGCGAAGGCCGGCCTGAAGACAACCCAGTTCTCGCTGCTGACCCACTTGCTGAGTCTCGGGCCCGTGGCGCCCGGGGAACTGGCGCGTCGCATGGGTCTGGATGCCTCGACCCTGACCCGGAACCTGCGGCCGATGCTCGCTTCCGGCTGGCTGCTGCAGGACCCGGGGCCGGACGCGCGCAGCCGGCGCATCCGGATCACGGCGGCGGGCGAGGCGAAACAGGCCGAAGGCCGGCGGCACTGGAAGACCGCCCAGACGGCCATCAACGCCCTGCTCGGCGTCGAGCGGGTTGCCGCTTTGCACGTACTGCTCGACGAATGCGCCGCCGAACTGCGGGACGCGGAAGCCGCCTGACCCCGCCGCCTCCCGCGCGGAAACCCCCGACCCCAACCCAAGGAGCCCATCGATGAACCCCACGGCAAAGACCCAAGGCAGCCATTTCACCGTTGCGGAGCTCGGCGCCCCGGAAGCCTGGAAGGGCTACACCGCCGAGGTCGCCTCGCTGCCCGGCGTGCAGGTACCGGGCAAGTTCTTCCTGCATCCGGTGCTCGGATTGACCGGCATGGAGGTCTCGGTCAACTGCCTGCCGGCGGGGGCCAAGGTGCCCTTCTACCACGCCCACCGGCGCCACGAGGAGCTGTATCTCTTCCTGCGCGGCCGCGGCCAGTTCCAGGTCGATGGCGAGGTGATCGAGATCCGCGAGGGCACGGTGATCCGCGTCTCGACGCCCGGCGAGCGCACCTGGCGCAACAACTCGTCCGAGGATCTCCACTACATCGTCATTCAGGCGCCGGAAGGCGGGCTCGCGTCTCCGGGCACCGAGGACGGCGTCGCCGTGCAACGCAAGGTTGCCTGGCCCGCCGGATGAGTCCCCGCGCCGCGCCGTCGCCACCGGTCACCGGAGGGGTGCGGTGAGTCCCGCCGCCGCCGTCGCCGGGCGCACCCGCGCCATGCTCGAAGGGCCGTTGGCACCCACCCTGTTCCGGATGGCGACGCCCAACGTCCTGGGCCTTGCCGCAACGACGGTCGTCATCGGCTACGACGGTTACATCGTCGGCCGGCTCGGTCCCGAACCCCTGGCCGGAATCGCCCTGGTGCTGCCCCTGGCGATGCTGATGACGCAGATGTCGGCAGGTGGCATGGGGGGCGCCACGACGGCGGTGGTGGCGCGCGCCCTCGGCGCCGGGCGCCGGGACGACGCGGTTGACCTGGCGCGCCACGCGCTGCTCATCGCCCTCGCCCTCGGGATGGCCTTCTGTCTGGCCATGGCCGTGGCGGGCCCGGCGGTTTTTGCCGCGATGGGTGGCCGGGAACCGGCCCTCGCCGCCGCGCTCGCCTACTCCAATGTCCTGTTCGGCGGCGCGCTCGTCGTCTGGATCGCCAACATCCTCGCGGCCATCGTCAGGGGTGCCGGCAACATGGGCCTGCCCTCGATGCTGCTGGGCGGTTCCGCCTGCCTGCACCTGGCGCTCTGCCCGCTGCTCGTGTTCGGCGCGGGGCCGCTGCCCGGCCTGGGCATCGCCGGCGCGGCCGCGAGCACCCTGGCGACGAGCGCGCTGACGGCCGCGGTGCTGGCTGCCCACCTGTTCTCGGGACGCAGTGCCATCCCGTTGCGGATGGCCGCCTTCCGTCCCGCCGCGGCGCCCTTGCGGGCCATCCTGCATATCGGCGTCCCGGCATCCTTCAGCCCCGTGATCAGCAACCTCAGTATCGCCACGGCGACCGCCCTGGTCGGCACCTTCGGCACCGCGGCCCTGGCCGGATACGGACTGGCGGCCCGCCTCGAATACGTCATGGTGCCCATCGCCTTCGGCTTCGGAACGGCGCTCACCACCCTGGTGGCCACCAACATGGGCGCCGGACAGCGGGGCCGGGCGCTGCGCGCGGCTTGGGTCGGCGGATTCACCGTGGCCGGCATCACGGGCCTCATCGGCATCGCCGCCGCCTTCGCGCCGGGACTGTGGATGGACCGCTTCACGGGCACCGCCGACGTGATCGCCTTCGGTGCCGACTACCTGCGCATCGTCGGCGGCTGCTATGGCTTCTTCGGACTCGGGCTCGCCCTGTTCTTCGCCTCCCAGGGAGCGGGGCGCATGTTCTGGCCCCTGGCCGGAAGCCTCGCCAGGCTGCTCATCGTCGCGGGCGGCGGCTGGCTGGCGGTGCGCGCAGCGGGCGCCGGTCCGACCGTCCTCTTCGTGGTCATCGCGGCGAGCTTCGCCGCCTACGCGCTGACCATCGCCGGCGCCATCCGGCTCGGCGCCTGGGCGCGCCGATAGCCTCCGCTCAGCGGTGCGTCGCGAGCAGGGTGACGATCACCAGCATCAGCACCAGCGACAGCACCTTCCAGAAGATCACCGGGTCCCGTTCGATCAGGGCCGGCGGGCGCCGCCCCATCAACTCCGCGTTCGGATGCCGGAGGTCGTACAGGAATTCCGACAACTCCGCGTAGCGCTGGTTGGGGTCGGGATGGACGGCCTTGGCGAGTGCCGCATCCACCCAGGAGGGGATGTCCCGGCAGTCGTCGAGAACCGACTGATAGCGCAGCTTGCGCTGTGCCGACCGCGTCCGCGACTTGGCGACCTCGGCACCGTAGGGCAGCCGACCCGAGAGCATCTGGTAAGTGATGACGCCCAGCGAGAACAGGTCGGACCGCTGCGTTCCCGGTTCGCCGAGGAAGTATTCGGGTGCCGTGTATTGGGCCGTGCCCAGGATGTGGGGCTGGCCGACGGACGATTCGCCCTCGGCGAGCCCCGATACGCTCGTCGACCCGAAATCGATGATCTTCACCGTGCCGGCGCCATCGATCATGACATTGTTCGGGCGCAGGTCCTGGTGCAGCATCTCGAGGCGATGGAAGGCCAGCAGCCCGCGGGCAATCTGCTCCACGATGCCGCGCACGGTCTCGATGCCGGGCGACGGATTGTCGTTCATCCACTGCGCCAGGGTCCGCCCCTCGAGGTACTCGGTGACCACGTAGAGGAAGTGCCTCCGGCGCGTCTGCAGGCGGGGCTTCAGCACGTGCGCGCTGTCGATGCGCCGGGCGATCCATTCCTCCAGCATGAACCGCTCCAGATAGGCGGGATCGCCCCGCAGGTCCACCGAGGGGGTCTTCAGCGCCACCAGGGCGCCGGACTCCCCGTCCTCGGCCAGGTAGATGTGGCTGCGGCTGCTGCCGTGGATCTCGCGCAGGATGCGGTAGCCCTCGAAGTCCTGCCGCGCCTCCAGCACGGGCGCCGGCGGCAGCTCCTGCCACGGCTGGACGCCCTCGGCCGCGCCTTGCTGCTGGATCGCATCCACGCGGACGATCTGCACCGTCAGGTTGTCGTCGCTGCCGTTGGCATATGCGGTTTCGCCGATGCGCCGGGCCGCTGCGTCCAGGTCGTCGGCGCTCTCCCGGATCGCGCGCACCATCGACGCATCCGGGACGAATTCGTAAACCCCGTCGGTGGCCAGCACCAGGCAGTCCCCCGCCGCGATGCCGACGGCCCGGTAATCGATGTCCAGTTGCGAATCGACCCCGAGGGCCCGGCTCAGATAGCTCTGGTCCTCCGAGACGACGACCCGGTGGTCCTCGGTGAGGAGTTCGAGGTTGCCTTCGTGCAGGTGGTAGACCCGGCTGTCACCGACATGGAAGACGTGCGCCGTGGACGCCTTGAGCACCACGGCGCTCAGGGTGCATACGTAGCCCTTTTCCATTGAATAGCGGTACTGGCTCCGCCGCGTCTGGGAATGGAGCCAGGAATTGGTGGCCGTCAGCACCCGCTGCGCCGACTTCTTGACCGACCAGGCCTCGGACGTGCAGTAGTAGTCGTCGAGGAAGCACTTGACCGCCGAGGCGCTGGCGACATGGCCGACATCGCTGCTGCTGATGCCGTCCGCCAGGGCGACGACGATGCCCTTCGAGCTCAGTTGCGGCTCCCCGGGGACCGTGGCCCCGTGGAAGTCCTGGTTGATCGCCTTGCGTCCCTTGTCGGAGTACTGCCCGACCGAGACCCTCAGCCTGTTGGCCAGCGCGCCCATCGCAATGGGCCGCGCCTGCGGCGCGGCCCGTCCCTTCCGTTCAGGCCGCGTTGCGCTTCGGCGCGGTGCGCACGTGGGTCGAATACAGCGTCAGGCCCACGAAGGCGATGCCGCCGACGAGATTGCCGATCACGGTCGGTATCTCGTTCCACACCATGTAGTCGTAGATGGAGAAATTGCCGCCCAGCATGAGACCCGACGGGAACAGGAACATATTGACGATGGAATGCTCGAAGCCCATGTAGAAGAAGACCATGATCGGCATCCACATGGCGATCACCTTGCCCGAGACGTTGGTGGACACCATTGCCCCCACGACGCCCGTGGACACCATCCAGTTGCACAGCACGCCCCGGATGAAGAGGGTCAGCATGCCGGCCGCGCCGTGGGCCGCGTAGCCCACGGTCCGGCTCTCCCCGATGGTGCCGATCTTCTGGCCCACCAGGTTCGGTTCGGTGGTGAAGCCGAAGGTGAAGATGATCGCCATCATCACCGCGACGGTGAGGGCGCCGGCGAAGTTGCCCACGAAGACCAGGCTCCAGTTGCGCAGCAGGCCGCCGAAGGTCACGCCGGGGCGCTTGTCGATCAGGGCCAGCGGGCACAGCGTGAAGACGCCCGTCAGCAGATCGAAGCCGAGCAGGTAGAGGAGGCAGAAACCGACCGGGAAAAGGATCGCCCCGACCAGGGGTTGCCCCGTTTGGACGGTGATGGTGACGGCGAAGGCGGCCGCCAGGGCCAGGATGGCGCCGGCCATGTAGGCACGGATGACGGTGTCCCGGTTGGACATGAAGATCTTCGATTCCCCGGCGTCCACCATCTTGGTGACGAACTCCGTGGGGGCCAGGTAAGACATGGACTTCTCCCTTCCTTGAACGACGATTTGCCGAAAACAAAAAGCGCCCACTTCCCGGCCCGGCAACGGCCGGGTGGAAATGGACGCCTTTGTCCGAAACGAGTGGACGCGACGTTCGGTGCCGCGTTCCGGCCGGGCCAGCCTTGGCCCGGCGCCATTTCCCGAGCAGGGACCGTGCCAAAGGGCGGAAGCCCCGTGGATGCCGCGGAACCGCCCCGGATCAGCCGGATCGGCGCGGCATCCACGCCCAGGTTTGGGGCGTGTTGGCGACTTCCTGCGCGAACTTGGTGCCGTCAGGGACGCGAATGGATCTTCGGTC
>DAOLKI010000146.1:0-6471 GCA_035331665.1 Rhodocyclaceae bacterium | reverse complement strand
CGTGATCGGGGACAGTGCGGGGACGGACACGGTGAATACGACGCTGGCGAGCCTGGTATTGGCGACGGGCATCGAAACCCTCGTCTATTCGGGTGCCGGCAACTTCGCCGGCACCGGCAATGCCGCCAACAACACCGTGAACGGGGGTGTCGGCAACGACACTTTGTCCGGCGCCGCGGGGAACGATTCCCTGGTGGGCGCGGGCGGGCACGATTCCATCGATGGGGGTGGAGGTGACGACACCCTGGCCGGTGGCACCGGCAATGACACTTACGTTGTAGATAGCCTCCTCGACGTGGTGACCGAGGCCGCGGGGTCCGGCACCGACACGATACGCACCGGCCTCGCGAGCTACGCGACCCTGGCCTCGGAGGTCGAGAATCTTGCATATACCGGCGCCGGGGATTTCACGGGGACGGGGAATACCCTGGACAACGTGATCACCGGCGGGTCGGGAAGAGACACCCTGAGCGGCGGAGTCGGCAACGATTCACTGGTCGGTGCGGCGGGCAACGATTCCCTGGATGGCGGAAGCGGAAGCGATACGCTGGCGGGCGGCCTGGGCGACGACAGTTATCTCGTCGACGTGGCCGGCGATGCCGTGACCGAGGCGCCTTCCGAGGGAACCGACACGGTGCGCACGGCACTGGGCACCTACGTTCTGGGCAGCAACCTCGAGTCTCTCATTTACACGGGCGGAGCCGCTTTCGTGGGTACCGGCAACACGTTGGACAACGTTCTTGCAGGGGGGGGCGGAAATGATTCCCTCGATGGGGCGGCCGGCGCGGATACCTTGAATGGCGGCGGCGGAAACGACTCCCTCGGTGGTTCCAGCGGCGACGACTCGTTGGATGGGGGTGGCGGTTCCGATGCGATGACGGGTGGCTTGGGGAACGATGCCTACGTCGTCGACTCTACCGGCGATTCGGTGGGCGAGGCCCCGGGTGAAGGGACGGACGCGATCTACTCGGCGCTCGCGGCCCTGACGCTGCCGGGCAACGTGGAAAATCTGGTCTACACGGGCGGGGGCAACTTTTCCGGTGTTGGCAATGCGCTGGAAAACAGCTTGGGCGGCGGAGGGGGTCAGGATACCTTGCAGGGGGACGCCGGCAGGGACACGCTCGATGGCGGACTCGGCAACGACTCTCTCGACGGCGGCAGCGGGGACGACAGCCTGTCCGGCGGGGGCGGCAACGATATCTACGTGGTCGACAGCGCGGGCGACCTGATCTCCGAGGCAGCCGCTGCCGGCATCGACACGCTGAGGACCGCGAATTCGGCATATACGCTGCCGGCAAATGTCGAGATCCTCGTGTTCACCGGTCTCGGCAGCTTCGTCGGCACCGGGAATGCGGCCGCCAATACGGTAAGCGGCGGCACCGGGAACGATACGCTGGACGGCGACGGAGGCGTCGATCTGATGATCGGGGGCGCCGGCGACGACGTGTATCGGGTGGACGATCCGGGCGATCAGATCACCGAACTGGCAGGAGAAGGCATCGATCTGGTGTTGGCGACGGCCGCCTACACGCTGGGCGCGGAGATCGAGAACCTGAACTACGTCGGTCTGGCGGCCTTTGCCGGTGTCGGCAATGCCGGGAACAACGTATTGACAGGCGCGGGCGGCGCCGACAGCCTGACTGGATCGGGGGGTCACGACACCCTGCTCGGTGCCGGCGGACAGGACTCCCTCGACGGCGGCGTGGGCGACGACAGCCTGGACGGCGGTGCGGGCAACGATACGCTCGCGGGTGGCGCCGGCGACGACACCTACCTCGTCGACAGCAGCGGGGACGTGGTGACGGAGGATCCGGGTGGCGGCATCGATACCGTGCGCGTTCTGGCGGCAGCGTACATATTGGGCGGCAACGTTGAGAATCTGTCCTTTGCCGGAACCGGAGCCTTTGCCGGAACCGGCGACGCGCAGAACAACCTGATCGCCGGCGGCGGCGGCAACGATACCCTGAACGGTGCGGCCGGCGCGGACACGATGGCCGGTGGCGCGGGGGACGACACCTATTACGTGGACGACCCGGGTGACGCCGTGGTGGAGCTGGGTGGCGAAGGCATCGACACGCTGATCACCACCTCGGCAACGTTCACGCTCGGCGCCAACGTCGAAAACCTGGTCATCCTGGCAACGGGAGACCTGGGTTTGACGGGCAACGAACTCTCGAACGTCCTGACCGGGGGCACCGGCAACGATACCCTCGACGGCGGGTCCGGTACCGATACCCTGAATGGGGGAGTCGGAAACGATTCCTACGTGCTGCACGATGGCTCGGTGGTGATCGAGGCCGCCGGCGGGGGCACCGACGCCGCGACGTATTCCGGGTCGTTCGGCTACACGATGGCCACAAACCTGGAAAACCTGACCCTTGCGGAATCGGCCGGAAACGTATTTGCAATCGGCAACGGCGACCACAACCGGATCGACGGCAACGACGGCGCCAACTGGCTTGACGGCGGGGTGGGCAACGACACCCTGAACGGTTATGGCGGCGCCGACGTCCTGTTCGGGGGAGCCGGAAACGACCTGCTCGATGGCGGCAGGCGCGCCGACCGGATGGAGGGAGGCCTCGGGGACGATACCTACGTCGTAGACAACTACCTGGACCTGGTGATCGAAACATCAGGCGCGGGTGCGGACACGGTGCAGGTCCATCTGCCGCGCTACGTGTTGCCGGACAACGTCGAAGTCGCGCTTGGAGACGGCGCCGACAACACCCTGGTCGGCAATGCCCTAGCCAACGTCCTTACCGGCGGCGGTGGCCGGGACAGTTTTGTCTTCCCGGCGGCGCCGGTCGTCGGGGCAGCGGACCTGATCACGGATTTCACCGGCGGTACCGATCACCTCGTGGTGGACGACGCATGGACAGGCTGGCTGCCCGCCGGGTTCCTGCAATCCGGCGCCGGTGCCGTCGCGCTCGCGCCAGACGTCAGATTCATCTATAACGCGACGACGGGGGACCTCTATTACGACGCCGACGGCTCCGCCGCGGCGGCAGCCTTGAAGGTGGCGACGCTGGGTACGGGAACCCATCCCGCCTTCCTTACCACCGGGGATTTCTCGGTTGTCTGAGCGGGCGCGCGGGCGTTCCCAACTGCCATTTCGTTATAATCCGCGCTCCCACGCCCTCCCCGCGGCACTGCCGCAAAGAAGCGAGGCTCCGGCCCGAACCTCCGCATGAGCGAATTCCTAGCCCGCTTCCGGCCCTACTTCCTTTATGCGGGCGTCTTCAGCTTCTTCATCAACCTGCTGCTGCTCGTTCCGACCCTGTACATGCTGCAGGTGTTCGACCGGGTACTGACCAGCCGCAGCAATGAAACCCTGGTCGTCCTCACCCTGGCGTCCGGCCTTGCGCTGGTCGTCATGGCGATCCTGGACCAGCTCCGCGGGCGACTTCTCGCCGCCGCCGGCATCGCTCTCGATTCGCTCCTCGGGCCACGGGTCCTGAAGGGCCTGCTGGCGAACGCGGCGCAACTGGGAGGTACCGAATACGTCCACGGATTGCGCGACGTGGCGAGCCTGCGGGCTTTCCTGACCGGGAACGGCATCTTCGCCGTCTTCGATGCGCCCTGGCTGCCTTTCTATCTGATCCTGATTTACGTGTTTCACCCGCTCCTCGGCGTTGTGGCGACCTTGGGCGCTGCATTTCTCATCGTGCTGGCCATCGTTAATGAGCGGCTCACTCGGGAGCCTCTCGAAAAGCTCCAGGCCGAATCCCGCAAGGCGGCCCGCTACATTGACATCAGCCTGCGCAACGCCGAAGTCGTCGGTGGGATGGGAATGATCGAGGCCGTCACCCGCCAATGGCAGACCCACAACGTCGAAGTCCAGAAACGCCAGCTGCAGGCGAACCGCCTGGCGGGTTTCGCCGGAGGTTTGACAAAATTCACCCGTCAATTCCTGCAGACCGCGATGCTCTGCGCGGGCGCCTACCTGGTGATCGACCAGCACGTGACTGCGGGGGTGATGATGGCCGCGACCATCATCCTTTCCCGGGCCCTGGCGCCGGTGGAGATGCTGATTTCCGGCTGGAAGGCGCTCGTCGAGGCGCGCGCCGCCAATGCCAGGCTGGATCAACTGCTGAAATCGCGACCCGTGGATATGCCGGTCACTGAACTGCCGGCGCCCGCGGGCCGCCTGGCCCTCGAGCGCGTCGTCTTCGCCGCGCGGGGAGCGGAGAAACCAATCATCAAGGGGGTCGGGTTCGAACTCGGCGCCGGGGAGACCCTGGGCCTGATCGGACCCAGCGCATCGGGCAAATCGACCCTCGCGCGGCTCATCATCGGACTCTGGCGCCCGAATTCAGGGACGGTCCGCCTGGATGGCTCCGATATCGGGCACTGGCCCCGGGAGCGGCTGGGACCGCACATCGGCTATCTGCCGCAGGACGTGGAACTCTTTTCGGGAACGGTGGCCGAGAACATCGCCCGCCTGGGTGCGGCGGACTCCGCCGCGGTCATCGATGCGGCCCAGCGTGCGGCCGCCCACGACATGATCCTGCGCCTGCCCAAGGGTTACGACACGCCCATCGGGGAGGGGGGAGCGGCCCTGTCCGGCGGTCAACGCCAACGCATCGCCCTTGCGAGAGCCCTCTATGGCAACCCGCGCCTGGTCGTGCTCGACGAACCCAACGCGAATCTGGATGCGGAAGGTGAGGCAGCGCTGATGCAGGCCATGGCCGGATTGAAGCGGTCCGCGGTCACGCTGGTCGTCATCTCCCACCGGCCGTCCCTCCTCGGGGGAGTGGACAAGCTCCTCGTCCTCCGGGACGGAATGGTCGACCTGTTCGGTCCCAGACAGGAAGTCGTGGCGCGGCTCTCGCGCGTCGCGCCGCCATCGTCGAACCTCAAGGCGGTGGAAGGGGGCGGCGCATGAACTCGGTTGCCCGCCTGCGGGCGTGGCTGGTGCCTCCGGACGACGTGGAACACGCCGTTGCGATCCGCCCCATCGTGAGGGCCGGGCTGATCGTCATTTTTGTGGCCTTCGTCATCGGGGGTGGATGGCTGGTCCTGGCGCCGCTGTCGGGGGCCGTGGTGGCGGCCGGTTTTGTCAAAGTGGACATGAACCGGAAGACGATTCAGCATCAGGAGGGCGGGATCGTCAAACAGATACTCGTGCGCGACGGGGATCGCGTCAAACAGGGGCAGACCTTGCTCGTGCTCGACGATGTCCGATCCGATGCCGGCCTGGACCTGTTGCGCAGCCAGAACGATTCCGAGCGGGCGCGCAATGCCCGCCTGGTCGCGGAACGATCCCTTTCGCCGAGACTCGATTTCCCGGCAGAACTGGCAAATCGCCGCCAGGAACCCCGGGTGCGCGACATCCTGCAACGCGAACAAGGGCTTTTTGACGCTCGCAAACAGACCCTCGACAGCCAGATCGCGCTCCTGCGCACCCAGATCCGACAGGCCCTGGAAGAGGCGGCCGCCTGGTCCGAACAAGTGCGGGCGGAAGAGACGGCACTCCGATTGCAGCGCGACGAACTCGTCGCGAATGAGGGCCTGGTGGCCCAGGGTTTCATTCAGCGGACCCGGATCCTGGGTCTGCAGCGTTCGGTCGCGGAATACGAGGCGCGTCTGGGCGAACATAGGGCCAACCTGGCTGCGGCGCGTCAGAAAGCGACCGACTTCGAGTTGCGCATCCTGCAACTGCGCAACCAGTTCTCCCAACAGGCCGCCGACGACCTGAAGGAAAGCACGAATCGACTGGCGGAGGTCGAGGAGAGGTTGCGACCGTCCCGGGATGCGGTCGAACGGCAGAATGTGGTGGCCCCGGTGGCCGGGGAGGTGGTGGACCTCAAGGTCACCTCCGTCGGCGGGGTGGTGGGCCCCCGCGATGCGATCCTGGACATCGTGCCGGACCACGGCAAGCTGATCGTCGAGGCGCGCATCCGCACCGAGGACATCAACAACGTGCATCTGGGAAGCGAGGCCGACGTACGCCTCACGGCATTCAAGTACCGGACCACACCGCTGGTGTCGGCCAAGGTCACGTATGTTTCCGCCGATCGGCTCGTGGACAAGAGCCTGGGCGCGGCGGGGGCGGCGCCCTATTACGCCGTCTGGCTGGACGTATCGCCTGAATCGCTGAAGTCGGCAGGCAACCTTGAAATGCAAGCCGGCATGCCCGCGGAGGTGTTCATCCGTACCGTGGAACGACCGGCGTTGCTATACCTTCTCGAGCCCATCACCTCGTTCCTGCGCCGCGCCGCGCGGGAACCCTGATCGAGAACAGTCCATGGCAATCGTCGTCAAATCCGCCGGGGCCCTGATCCCCGGTGCCGGGTCTACGACCGCAGGCGCCGACATCATCCGGCTCTTGAATCTCGCCGACTTTCCGGGCGGAACCAATGGCGGCGGAGGCATCGACGAACTGCGCTGGGATGGAAAGGCCGGCGAGACGCTCGTGCTCGACGCCAGTATCGTGTCGGTCGAGAACGTGGTCATAGGCACGGGAACCGG
>DAOLKI010000145.1:2469-6481 GCA_035331665.1 Rhodocyclaceae bacterium | reverse complement strand
CCGTCCAGCCGTGCAGGAAGACGATGGCCGGGCCGGATTCGCCATGGCGCCAGACACGCAGTGTTTCGCCGTCGTCGGCACGCAGGTTCAGGGGATGCAAGGGATGCTCCGGGGAACGGGGAACCCATTCTTGCAGGCGGTTCGGGCCGCTGTAAAGCGGGTTGGAGGAGCGGCGACCCTCAGGCCGCGTAAGCCGCGAATTCCTCGATGATGTCCGCCAGGTCTTCCTCGTGCATGCCGAAGTGGCGCAGGACGGGACCCTCGAACTTGTCCCACTCGAGGTCGAAGCCGTCCCGGGCCGCCCGGTGATGCACGTGTTCGGCCAGGTGAACCACCCCCACCAGGTCCTGCAGGCGCCGCCCGGACCGGACGGAGGTCTCCGAGAACAGGGCCGAGTCGTGGTGGCGCTGGATGGCTTCGCACTGGTCCGCCGGCAGATCCCACGAACGGGCGAGGAAATAGCCGACGACCGCGTGGTTCGTCCGGAAGGCCTGGTCCTCGACGGTCGTGAAGGCCGTGCCGGGAGTCCTGTTGGCCTCGGTCAGAATCCCCACGTAGTCGGGAAAGCGCCGCATCAGCAGGGGAATGCCGCAGTCGTGGAACAGTCCGATGGTGTAGGCCTCGTCGGGGGGCAGGCCGCGGAACTCGCGGGCGAGGCGCGCGCTGATCAGCGCCACCCGTTCGGCCGTGTCCCAGAACCGCTCCATGCTGCTGCCGGCGTCCCCCCTTATCGCATGGCGGATGGCCAGGGACATGGCGATGTTGGCCACGTTGCGCAGGCCGAGCAGGCTCATCGCCTGGGACACGCTGCCTACCTTGCGCGACAGCCCGAAGGCCGCCGAATTGACGGCCTTGACCATGGCGCCGGCCAGCGCGGGATCCGCCGCGATCATGGTCGCGGCGCGCGCCAGATCGGGGTCGTCCCGGCTCATCTCGGCGAAGAGTTCGCCCAGGACCTTCGGGCGGGGCGGAATGGCCAGGCTCGTCACGAGGTCCTGGTCGAGCGGGATTTCCTTGGGTTTGTTCATGGGGACGGCCGGCCGAGAATTTCCGGTCGTCATGTTAGGGCAGGCGGACGAATTGGTAAATATGACGATAGTCATAGGGGCGCGGCGACGGGCCGGGCGAGGCCGCCGGGACCCGCGCCCCATTTGGCGGTGCCCTTGACCTCCAGCCCGCTTGCCGCCACAGTGTCGGCCATGGACATCCACGCGTTCATGGAAACCTACAAGCGGGCCTGGGAGACCAGCGACGAGCACCTGCTGGCCAGCCTCTTCGCCCCCGACGGCGTCTATCACAACACGCCCTTCGCCGAGCAGGTGGGTCACGAGGCCATCAAGGCCTACTGGCAGCGCACCAAGCTGCAGTCCGACATCCGGCTCACCTACGAGGTCATCCACGCCCACCCGGGCGGCGGCGTGGCCCACTGGCACACCACCTACCAGGTCACCTCCGAAGAACTGTTCCGCATCTGGGCCGCCTCCACCGGCACGAATCTCCTCGCCCGCCGGGACGGGGACCCGCTGCCCCGCCTCGCGCTCGACGGCGTCGCCGTCGCCGAATGGGGTGCGGACGGCCTGTGCCGCCATTTCCGCATCTGGTGGCACAGCCGCGTTGCCGGCTGACCCCGGCCGGACTTCCCTAACTCATTGATTTCACTAGCCTGGAACCAGGCGCCAAAAAAGTGCTTGCACAAAATGAAAAAAATGATATCTTTGAAAAAAAGGATATCCCATGACCACGACCCAAGACACCGCCGACACCTGCTCCACCCGCGAAGCCGCCGAATTGCTGGGCATCAGCGTGCGCACCGCCCAACTCTGGGTGGAAGACGGCCGCTTGCGCGCCTGGAAGACCCCCGGAGGCCACCGCCGCATCCTCCGTCACTCGGTGCAAGAGATGCTGCAGCACCGCCGTCGCGAAGTCAGCGACTTCGCGGAGTTCGACATCCTCGTCGTCGAGGACGAGCGCGTGCAGCGCTTCCTGCTCGAGAAGAAGCTGGCCGAGGCGGCTCCCGGCATCGGCATCCGCAGCGCGGCCAACGGTTACGAAGGGCTGATCCGCATCGGCGAGCGGCAACCCAACCTGCTGGTCACCGACCTGATGATGCCGGGCATCGACGGCTTCCGGATGCTGGACACCCTGACCTCCTCGCCGCTGGCCGTGCCGATGCACATCATCGTCACCACCGCCCTGACCGCCGAGGAGATCCGCGAACGGGGCGGCCTGCCGGCCGGCGTGGCCATCTTCCACAAGCCCCTGCAGTTCCAACCGCTCACCGCCCTGGTGCGGGCGTACCACGATGTCTGGGCCATGCGCAAGGGAGCCAGATCTTGAACCCGCAGATGCGCGCCTTCTTCAACACCCTCAAGGACGGGGTCGCGGTGGTGGACGGGCAGGGCAAGGTCCAGTTCGCCAACGCCGCCGGCAACCGCTTCGCCGCCCTGGCCGTGGGCGAGCCCTTCCCGGAGCCCCGCGTGCTCGCCGGGTTGGCCGACCTGGTCGCCGGGCGGGCCAGGGCCCCCCTGGCGATCAACCTGGCCGACGGGGTCGCCGGCACCCGCGGCGCCCTGCTCTCGCCGCTGCCCATCCCGGGCCACTACGCCCTGACCCTCAATGCCGGCGGCGAAAGCGAGGCCTTCGAGACCGCGATCCGCAACCTGTTCGACTTCATCGACAGCGAAGTGGGCGCTCCCATCGAGCGCTTCGCGCGCGGCCTGGAGGAGGCTTTCGAGGAAGACTCCGTTCCCGATGCGCTGGCCGCCCTGTTCGAGGACGCCAGGGCGGCGGCCTCGCTGCTCAAGCGCACCAAGATGCTGGCCGAGCTCTTCCGCACCACGACCCTGATCGACCGGGAGCGCCTGCCCCTGGCCGCGATGGTCAGGGATGTGCTGGACGCGGAAGCCGAGGTGATCGGCGACCGGGAGATCCAGGTGCATCTGGACGGCCTCGACGAGGAACTCCCCCCGGTCTACGGCAGCCGTCCGTGGCTGACCCGGGCCATGCGCGAGATTGTCGACAACGCCTTGCGCCAGTGTCCGCCCAAGTCCAACGTCGGTATCGCGCTGCAATGCACCGGCGCCCACGTCATCGTCAAGGTCACCAACCACGGCCATTTCCGTCCCGCCGCCCTGGCCAGCCTGCCGGTCTTCGTGCCCTTCCACCGCATCGCCCAGTACGTGAAGGAAAAAAGGATGCCGAAGAAGCCCGTCGCCGGGCGTCCGACGGAGATCCCCGTCGGCGGCCCCGGCCTCGGACTCGCCCTCTGCCAGCGCATCGTCGCCCTGCACGGGGGCCGTCTGCAACTGCCCGAGGAAGACACCGAGGGCCTCGTCGAAGTCCGGATGGAACTCGCCACCGGCGCCCCCGCCGTCGACGACGAAGCCCTGAACATCGAACAAGCCAAACGCTACGCCCACGACATGGCCGCCCTCATGCACCGCATGCGGGCGGCCCGTGGCGCAACCCTGCGCGCCGCCGGCGCTTGAACGACCTGGAGACAACCATGCGCAACCGCATCCTCATCGTCGAAGACCAGCCGGACATCCGCAAGCTGATCTGGATGACCCTCGAATTCGGCGACTACGAATTGCACGAGGCCGAGAACGGCGACGACGGCTGGCGCAAGGCCCAGGCCTTCCGCCCCCACGTCATGCTGCTCGACGTCATGATGCCCGGCAGCATGGACGGCCTGCAGGTGTGTGCCAAGATCAAGAGCGACCCGGCCCTGCGCGACATCCGCATCATCATGCTGACCGCCCGCGGGCAGAAGACGGACATCGAGGCGGGCATGGCGGCCGGTGCCGACGCCTACCTGATCAAGCCTTTCAGTCCCCTCGAATTGATGGACCGGGTCGAGCAGTTTCTCTCCGCGCCCGACCGCCGCGCCGCCTGAGGAGCACGCCATGGCCCGCAAACTCATGGTCGTCGACGACCAGACCGAAGCCCGCGAACTGATCACCCTGGTCCTGTCCACCGAGGACCATTTGATCCACGAAGTGGGCAGCGGAGA
>DAOLKI010000145.1:0-2369 GCA_035331665.1 Rhodocyclaceae bacterium | reverse complement strand
GGGGGAGGTCGGGAGGGGGCGGGCCTTCATGCCGCCTTTCCCGCCAGGTACTTCCGCCGGTCATCGAAGGCTCCCCTGTTTGGTTCCGGCTTGTCCGGCATAGGAGTTCCCCATGGCCCTGACCAAGATTCCCGCCCTGATCCTGGCCCACCTGCGCCGCATACCCCCGGGGTGGCTCGCCGCCCTGGTCGCCATCTGCGGTCTCGCGACCACGCTCGCGGCATGGCAGGTGAACGCCACCAGCGGTGCAAGCGCCGCGCGGGCCCGGTTCGAGGGTGTTGCCGACCAGATCACCCTCGCCGTGCAGCGCCGCATGATCAGCCACGAGCAGATCCTGCGCGGCGGCAGCGCCCTGTTCAACCTGAACAACGACATCAACCGGGGCCAATGGCGCACTTACGTGGCCGGGCTCAGGCTGGAGGAGACCTATCCGGGCATCCTGGGCGTCGGTTTCTCCCGGCGCATCCCCGCGGCCGACCTGGCGGCCCACGTCGCCCGGATCCGGGCCGACGGATTTCCCGAATACACGGTCCGTCCCGACGGCCCGCGCGACGAATTCCACAGCATCGTCTTCCTGGAACCCTTTTGGGGCCGGAACCTGCGCGCCTTCGGCTACGACATGATGACCGAGCCCACCCGCCGCGCCGCCCTGGAGCGCGCCCGCGACACCGGCGAACCCGCGATGACCCGGCGGGTGGTCCTGGTGCAGGAGGGCAAACAGGACGTGCAGCCCGGATTCCTGCTTTATTTCCCCGTGTACAAGGCCGGACTGCCGCGCGGCTCGGTGGAGGACCGGCGGGCCGCGCTGCTCGGTTACGTCTATAGCCCCTTCCGTGCGCGGGACCTGATGACCGGCATCCTGGGGGGCTTCAACAACGACATCGCCGTGCAGGTCTTCGACGGCGACGGAACCGGCGCCGACAACCTGATGTTTGCCAGCGCCGCGGTCAGCGACGAGGCCCCGCCCCGCTTCTCCGTCTCCCGCAAGCTGGAATTCGGCGGCATCCACTGGACCGTCCGGTTCTCCAGCCTGCCCGCCTTCGAGGCCGCCCAGCCGGACCAGTCCCGCTTCGTGCTGCTCGCCGGCCTCGGCCTGACCGGCTTCCTCGCCTACCTGGTGCTCAGTCTCGCCAGTACCCGCAACCGGGCCTTCGCCATGGCCCGGGACATGACCTCGCAACTGTCCGAGAGCGAGGCGCGCCTGCGCTCGGTCCTCGCCTCGGCGGCCGAAGGCATCCTGACCGTCAGCGCCTCGGGGCGCGTGCAGACCGCCAATCCGGCGGCAGAGCGGATATTCGGCCTCGAGGGCCGCGACATGGACGACAAGGCCCTGGCCGACCTGATCGTCGACCACGACGTGCCCCGCCTGTGCGGAATCATCGAGGAACAGGGCATCGGCGCCAACGCGGTCGCGCGCTTCGAAGCCCACGGGCGGCGCGCCACCGGCGAGAACTTCCCCCTGGCCGTCTCCCTGAGCCGGACCGTGGACGACGGCGTCGCACGGTTCACGCTGATGGTGCGCGACGTCACCGAGGCCAAGCTCACCGAATCCATCCTGCTGCTGCGCGAGCGTGCCATCGAGTCCTCGTCCAATGGCGTCGTCATTGCCGACATGCGCCTGCCCGGCAATCCCGTCATCTACGTAAACCCGGGCTTCGAGCGCATCACCGGCTATGCCGCCGACGAGATCATCGGCCGCAACTGCAAGCTGTTGCAGGGCGGCGACGCCGACCAGCCCGGCGTGCGCGACCTGGCTGCGGCCATCGCCGAGCGCCGCCCCGCCTCGGTCCTGCTGCGCAACTACCGCAAGGACGGAACCCTGTTCTGGAACGAACTTTCCGTCGCCCCGGTGTTCGACGAACTCGGCACCTGCACCCATTACGTCGGCATCCAGAACGACATCACCCAGCGCGTGCAGGCGGAAGACGACCTGCAGGTGCGCAAGGAACGACTGGACGCCATCTTCTCCCTCAGTCCCGACGGCTTCGTCGGCTTCGGCGCCGACGACACCCTGACCGACGTGAACCCCGCCTTCCTGCGCATGACCGGCTTCCGGCAGGAGGAACTGATCGGCATCAGCGAGGAGGAGTTCGACCGTCGCATGCAGGCCCTGTGCGATCCGTCCCAGTCCTACGTGCCGGCGCGCGCGCGCGGCGAGGACGAAGTGGACGGCGTCCCGCCCATCGACGGCGAGCGCCGCTCCGCCCCCCGCCACGCGCTGACCCTGCTCAAGCCGGAGAAGCGCATCCTGCAGCGGTCTGTGCGCAGCGGCGCGGAGGGCAGCCTGGAGAAGGTGGTCTATTTCCGCGACGTCACCCGCGAAACCGAGGTGGACCGCCTGAAGAGCGAATTCCTCTCCACCGCCGCCC
>DAOLKI010000144.1:0-6482 GCA_035331665.1 Rhodocyclaceae bacterium | reverse complement strand
AACTCCCCCAGCACCGCCAGGTTCTCCGGAGTGTCGTCCACCACGAGGACCGTGGCCCGCCCGGCTTCCCGTCCGTCCGTCTTGCCTCGCTCCAAGCCTGCGCTCCTCGCCCGCTCCCAGCCCGTTCCGTGAATACACTGCGCGGAAGTTATCCACATATAACTTTCAGCATAGGATACCGCCGATCCGCCCTTGCCGGATAATCCGGCAGACCCGGCCGGGCGGCACGCCGCGAGCCCCGGATTCGCCGATTCAGTCCCTGCGTGCATCGCTGGAAACAGCGAGACCGGGGGAGTCCGGGAACGGCGCAATTGCTTGGGGCGGCGGAAATGCCGCGCCGACCCCGAGGGCGCGGAACCGACCGCCGGACCGGTGGCACGCACTACAATCAGAAGGGACATGCCTTCCGTTAACAACGACGCGCGCCGGTGAAACCGCCATGAAATCACCCACCGCGACCGTGATGGTGATCGAGCCGGCCGCAGCATTGCGGGCCGTATTGAAAACCATGGTGGAATCGAACGGGTTGGCGTTCCGCGGGTTTTCCGACCTGCCCGAGGCGATCCGGTCGCTGGCATCGGCGCCGGTCGATCTGGTCGCGACGGCCGCCCACCTCCCCGCAGGCCAGTATCCGGAGATCCTCCGGCAATTGCGCGATTGCCCGGGCATGGCGGACACGCCCATCGTCTTGGTCACGTCGGACATCGGTGAGTCGACGCGCCGTTCCGCCTTGGAATCCGGCATCACCGAAGTGTTTGCCAAGGACGATCTCGCGGCGCTGGCGCGTTACCTGGAGGTGGTTCAGGCCCATGCCGGTGCGGCGGCCGGCGGGCCGCGCCGCGGCAAGGCATTGGTCGTGGAAGACAGTCCGTCGGCGGCCGAGTTGCTGCGTGCCACACTGGCGGCCGAAGGCCTGCAAGCGGTGGTCGTGCCCAGCGTGCGGGAAGCCATGGCTGCGTTCGCGCCAAGGCGCTTCCGGCTTGCCGTCGTGGACCTGGTGCTCGAGGACGGCCAGTCGGGCGTGGTTCTGATACAGAAGTTGCGCGACAGCCAGGGAGACCTCCGTCGCCTTCCGATCATCGCACTCTCCGGCTATGCGGATGCACCGCGGCGCCGGTTGGCGATCCTGTCCGGTGCCGACGTCTTCCTTCCCAAGCCCCTGGATGTGGACGAGTTCAGTCTCCAGGTACGGCGCCTGACGGCGAAGACTCCGTCCGCAGCCCGACGGCCATCGGGCGACGCGGTGTCCCGCGACGCCCGTCCGCCGCTGACCCCGCAGGAAACCCGTGTCGCCGAACTGGTCGTCGGAGGCCTTTCGGACAAGGAAATCGCGCGCCGGCTCGGCATCAGCTACTGGACGGTGCGCACCCACGTGGCGAGCCTGTTGCGCAAGCGCCGCGTCGCCAACCGTCTCGGTCTCGTCCGCCAGATGCTGGGCCGGCGTACCTCCCACGAAACCTGACGGCCGCGTGCCCTCGGCGGCAGCGGTCCAGCCGAACCCGGCGGACATTTCCCCCGCCCCGCATGCTGAAGGTATCTTGCGGGTATCATATCCCGGCCATGGCACCGACGATCCGTCCGCAACCGCAACGTCCCCCCGCGCCTCTTCCCGGCCTGGCCGCCTGCCTCCGGATTGCCCTGGCGATCGCCGCCTGGGCCCTGGTCACCGTCGCCACCGCGGCCCCGCAGCATGTTCGCGTCGGCATCCTCGCCCACCGCGGTGATGCCAAAGCGGTGGCGGCCTACCAGGCCACCGCCGATTACCTCTCCGCCGCCGTGCCCGACCACCGGTTTTCGGTCGTCCCCTACGATCTCCAGGATCTGGAGACCGCGGCCGCCCTGGGCGCAGTCGACTTCCTGATCACCAACCCCGAGCAATACGTGGTCCTGGAAACCCGCCACCGGGTCACGCGCATCGCCACCCTGGTCCGCGACGTGGACGGCGAGCGCGTCCGCCAATTCGGCGGTGTCATCTTCGTCCGCGCCGACCGGACCGACATCGAGAACCTGGCCTCTGTCCGCGGACGTACGGTGGCGGCCGTGGCGCCGAACGCGTTCGGCGGCTTCCTGATGCAGGCACGCGTGCTGCGGGAGGCCGACATCGACGTGGAGGGAGACGTCCGGATGCAGTTTCTCGGGCTGCCGCAGGACGGAATCGTTCAGGCGGTCCTCGAGGGCAGGGCGGAAGTGGGATTCGTCCGCTCCGACCTGATCGAGCACATGGCGCACGAGGGGAGGCTCGTTCCGGAGCACCTGCGCATCCTGGGGCGGCGCACCGAACCGGGATATCCCTTCGTCGTTTCGACGCCCTTGTACCCGGAATGGCCGTTCGCGGCCGTCGAGCGGACCGACGTCGAACTGACCAACCGCGTGGCCGTCGCCCTGCTGTCCATGCCAGAAGGGCATCCTGCCGCCCTGTCGGGCGGTTACCGCGGATGGACCGTGCCCCTTTCGTACCGCGCGGTGCATGACTTGATGCGGGAAATGCGGGTGGCCCCCTACGACCGGCCCACGGACTTCCGGCTGGTGGACGTCGTGCGCAAGTACGACCTCCATCTTCTCGCCCTGCTCGCGGCGGCCGGCATCGCCTCGGCATTCGTCGCCGCGCGCTACCTGCGCCTGAACCGTGCCCTGGCGCGGCAGGTGCGCCTGGTGGGCGAGCGAACCGGCGCCCTCGAACAGGAAGTCCAGCGCCGACGAGCCGCCGAGAAACAGCTGGAGCGGGAAACCCATGCCCTGGAAATGACGGCGCGCAACGCGCCCCTGCGCGACATCCTGCACGCGCTCTGCCTGCTGTGCGAAGACGGCGCACCAGGCAGCCATGCCGTCGTGATGGAGGCCACCGAGGATGGTCAATTGCTCCGCCTGGGTGCGGCGCCGTCGCTGCCCACCGCCGTTCAGGACCGGCTGCGCGAGATCGTCGCGCCCGGCGCGGATGTTTCCGCATGGCGGGCCGCCGTGGCCGGGGCGTGCGGCGAAGCGCTGTCGCCCATCGAGGTACTGCCCGTCGGAGCCCCCGGAGAACCGCCGGCCGGGGCCGTCGTGCTGATTGCGCCGCCCGGCACGTCCGTCGAGGGATGGCATCGCGATGCCATCGAGGATGCCGCCACACTGGCGTCCCTGGCCCTGGAAGCCCGACGCGCCGGGGAGCAGGTGCGCCTGTCCGCGAGCGTTTTCGACAATGCCATGGAGGGAATCATCATCACCGATGCGCAAAGCCGCATCGTCCGGGTCAACAGGGCTTTCTCGCGCACCACCGGATTCACCGCCGAGGAAGCGATCGGCCGGCAACCGAACCTGTTGCGTTCGGGTCGCCACAACCAGGAGTTCTATGCCGCGTTGTGGGCCGACCTGCAGGCGGGCGGCACCTGGCGCGGCGAGATATGGAACCGCAGGAAGAACGGCGAGATCTACCCGCAGATCCTCCGGATCTCGTCCGTGCGCGACGAGGCCGGCCGCCCGACCCATTACATCGGCATCTACGCCGACATCACCGACCTGAAGGCCACGCAGTACAAACTCGAGAGGCTGGCCAATTTCGACGCCCTGACCGGGCTCCCGAACCGGGCCTTGCTGATGGACCGCCTGCGCCAGGCCATGGCCCAGGCCCGGCGCCGGGAGCGGACCCTGGCCGTATGCTTTCTCGACCTGGACGGCTTCAAGCCGATCAACGACAACCATGGCCACGCGGCCGGGGACCGCATCCTGGCTGAAGTGGGCAAGCGCCTGCAATCCGCGGTGCGGGCGGGCGATACGGTGGCACGCCTGGGCGGCGACGAGTTCGTGATCCTCCTCGGGGACCTGGCCGGCGAGGCGGAACTGGCGCCCGGGCTCGCGCGCATCCTGGAACTGGTCGCGGAGCCTTACGGGCATGACGGCCGGGGGGCGATGCTGTCGGCGAGCATCGGGGTCGCGCTCTTCCAGCGCGAGGACGCGGATCCGGAGACCCTGCTGCAGCAGGCTGACCGCGCCATGTACGCGGCCAAGCGCGACGGGTGCAATCGTTTCCAGGTCTTCCGGGCAGCCGGCGGGCGATAATCCCTTTCTTTCGCGTCGCCGCTCCCTGCCGATGTTGGTGCATCCCCAATTCGATCCGGTGGCCATCGCCATCGGCCCCCTGGCCGTGCGCTGGTATGGCCTGACCTACCTGGTCGGCTTCGTGCTTTTCCTGGTCCTGGGGCAATTGCGCGCCACCCGGAGGCCGGAACTGGGGTTCGCCCGCCGGGACCTGGACGACCTGCTGTTCTACGGGGTCCTGGGGGTCGTCCTGGGCGGCCGCCTGGGCCAGGTGATCTTCTACGAACCGGCCCACTATCTGGCCCACCCGGCGGAAATCGTGGCCGTCTGGAGGGGCGGCATGAGTTTCCACGGCGGCTTCCTGGGCGTGCTCGTCGCCATGGGTCTCTACGCCCGGCGGCGCGCAATCTCCTTCTGGCGGGTAACGGATTTCATTGCGCCCCTGGTGCCCCTGGGCCTGGGTTGCGGGCGGATCGGCAACTTCATCAACGGCGAACTCTGGGGACGGGTGGCCGATCCCGGATTACCCTGGGCCATGGTTTTTCCGCAGGTGGACGCACTTCCGCGGCATCCCTCGCAGATCTACCAGGCATTGGCAGAGGGCCTGCTCCTCTTCGCGTTGCTCTGGATCTACGCGGCAAAACCGCGGCCGACCCGCCACGTTTCGGCCGTATTCCTGATCGGCTACGGCTGCGCCCGCTTCGCCGCCGAGTGGTTCCGCGAGCCGGACGCCGGGATCTTCGGCCACTCTTACGTGATCAGCATGGGGCAGTGGCTATCGCTGCCGATGGTGCTGGCGGGGCTCGCATTGTTGCTCGCCGGCGGGTTGCCGGGGACGGTGCCGGGATCGCCGCCGCCCCGGGGAGGAAAACGTTCGTCATGACCGAAAACCTGATCACGCGCGGCCTGAAGAAGGTCCGCGCCCTTGTCGCCGAGGAGGGGCCCGCGTTGTCGGCCAAGGTCCGCGACCGCCTGCGCGCGCAACTGCGCGAATGCGTCGAGGGACGCGGCGGCGAAGTGTCCGCGCGCCAGCGCGCCGCGGGTCTGGCGCGGACCTACCAGGGGCTGTCCGAGGCCGGCCGGCGCGATTTCCTGCGCCTGATCGCCCTCGAGTTCGGGCCGGAACCCGCGCGGGTGGCCAAGGCCCACGAGGCCTACCAGGCGGCGGTCGGAACGGCGCGGCAATGGGACGCGGAGGCCGACCTGCGCTCGGCCCTTCGCTCGGGTCGCATCCGCATCCTCACCCAGTTCAACGCCATGCCCCAGGGCGTCAAGTTCCTCGTCGATCTGCGGGCCGAGCTGCTGGGCTTCCTGGAGAAGGACCCGGAACTGGCGCCCCTGGACCGGGAACTGGAAGCTCGCCTGACGGCCTGGTTCGACGTCGGCTTCCTGGAACTGCAACGCATCACCTGGGCCTCCCCGGCCGCGCTGCTCGAGAAGTTGATCACCTACGAGGCGGTCCATGAGATCCGCTCCTGGGCGGACCTGAAGAACCGCCTCGATTCGGACCGGCGCTGCTATGCCTTCTTCCACCCGCGCATGCCGACGGAACCGCTGATCTTCGTCGAGGTGGCGCTGACCGACCACCTGGCCGACAACGTGCAGCACCTCCTGGACGAAACGGCGCCGGTCTTCAATGTCCGGCGGGCCGACACGGCGAACTTCTATTCGATTTCCAATACCCAGACCGGATTGCGCGGGGTGTCTTTCGGCAACTTCCTGCTCAAACGTGTCATCGACGACCTCAAGCGGGATTTTCCACGCCTGAAGACCTTCGCGACCCTTTCGCCGATGCCCGGATTGGCGGCCTGGGTGCGGAAACATCCGCAGGCGCTGGCCGAGTCGGGCATCGATCTGCCGACGGCGGAACTGTCCGCCGGAGCCTGGGCCGCCGACCGCAGACAGGCCCGCCGGCTGCGCGATCCGCTGCTCGCCCTCGCCGCACGCTACCTGCTGGAAGCGAAGGGGCGGGGCGAGAATCCGCCGCGGCCCTACGACCCCGTCTCCCGGTTCCACCTGGGCAACGGCGCCCGCATAGAACGGCTCAATTACCTGGCCGACCACTCCGCGAAAGGGCTCGCCCAATCGTTCGGGATGATGGTGAACTACCTCTACGAGCCCGAGGAGATCGAGCGCAACGTGGAGGCATTTGCCGCCGACGGCCGCATCGCCGCTACGGCGTCCCTGCGCCGGGAAGCACGGCGTTAGAATATGCGTTTCCGCGACCAGAGGAGGATCAGCCATGAGCAGGCCGTTCAAAGTACTCGGTGTGCAACAGATCGCAATCGGTGGTCCCGACAAGGAGCGCATGAAGAAGCTGTGGGTGGACATGCTGGGCCTGACGATCACGGGCAACTATGTCTCGGAGCGGGAGAACGTGAATGAGGACATCGCGGCGATAGGCAGCGGGCCGTTCAAGGTCGAGGTGGACCTGATGCAGCCGGTGGACCCGGCGAAGAAGCCCG
>DAOLKI010000143.1:0-6490 GCA_035331665.1 Rhodocyclaceae bacterium | reverse complement strand
TCCCGATGACATCACCTCGGAATATTTACAGAAAGAAAGTTGCACTGCCGCCGTCGAGGCCCTCTTCCGCCTCGAACACAGCCGCACGCCGGAAGACCTGCGTCAGATCATTCGGGCCCTCGACGCGCTCCTGCACAACCCGGCCAACGCCGGCCTCCGCCACACCTTCGTCGTCTGGATCAAGCGCCTGTTGCGGCGCAAGGCGGGCTCGCCTAACATTCACGACATCGAATCGATCCACGACCTTCTGGAGGCCGACACCATGCTTGCCGAACGTATCGACACCTGGCTTGACGAAGTCGCCCGTAAGGGAATGCAGCAGGGCCGCCTGGAAGGCGAAGGCCGGCTGCTGACCCGCTTGCTCGAATGCCGCTTCGGCCCCCTGCCCCCCGAGGTGACCCAGCGACTGGCCGCCGCCTCCGAAGCCGACATCGAGGCCTGGGGCGAAGCGGTGCTCGGCGCACCGTCGTTGGACGCCGTTTTCAGCCGGAATTCGCATTAGTCGGCTACCGTGCGTTCGTCGGCGGGCGGGCCGTGTTTGAGGTCCCTCCCGCCGTACGCGCAGCTCAGCGCCCCGCCTTCACCACCAGCCCGGTGATCTCCGCCAAGGTCTTGGCGGTGCTTCGTGGCTTCGTGAAGTAGTCCGTCAGCCAGTCGGGGGCGAGGACGGCGCCGCGACCCGCCGGACCACCGTTCCAATCGATGGCGATCGGGCGTTGCGGCTGATCGGAACCGAGGGCCCACGGCAGCGCCGGGGGCGCGGGCGCGTCGAATGCGTCATGTTCTTCGTGCGCGCAGGCGCCAAGCGGGTGCGCCCGGCGGCCACCATGGCCATCGCCTTCGTGATCGCCATCGCCATCGCCATCGTGATCATCTTCCTCCTCCGCGGGCACGACGCGCAGCGTAATGGCGGCGTTGGCGCTCAGCGTGCCGTCGGAAACGGTATAGGGAATGCGGTCGATGCCGGTGAATCCCGGTTGTGGAAGATACGTGTAGTTCCCCTCGGCGTTCTTCACCAGCCGACCCCGAGCGGACAGGGTCAGACTCAGCGTCAGCGCATCGCCGTCCACGTCACGGATCAAGGTCGAAAAGTCGAGGACGATCCGCCCGCCCTGGGTAAGGGTATAGCTCGCGTCGCGCGCGGTCGGCGGGTCGTTGACCGGCAGAACGGTGACCGTCAGGCGGGCCTCGCTGCGCGCGGTCGTTGCGTCGGCCTGTTCCGTCGCCGTGGCGACCACCCGTAGCGTGAAGCGACCATGGTAGTCCTGGGGCGGGATCAGGCTGAGCTGACCCAGGGCCCAGCCGGTGAGATCGACCGACGTGTGGCCCGCCGTGGCGGTGAAACGTTTGCGACCATCGCTGAGCACGCTCCCGACCGGCACGTCTTCCAGGGTGATCGTCAGTGTCTCGGAGCCGTCGGTGTCCCGCAGGGCGGCGCTGATCGCGGCAAGCCGGATCGCGCTGTCTTCGCGGCCGGTGTGCGCCGGCAGGGCTTCGCTGAGGACGATGTCGTCGAGCATCATGCCGCGGCCATTCTTGTCGACGCGGATCGCTTCGGAAACGATGCGAATGACCTGCCGGCCGCCGTTGCCGACGAACTGGAAGCTGCGGGTCTGCCAGTCGAGCGCTGCGGCCGGGCTGGTGCTGGCGTCGCCGCCGATGCGCACGCCGTCGACCAGGATGCCGAGCTTCGTGTAGTCCGCGCTGTAACCCGGGCGGCCGGCGACATCGAGGCTCAGCGTGTAGGTGGCGCCAGCGATGGTTTCGATGCTGCGCTCCAGCCCCAGGGTCTGGTGCATCTCGCTGCCGCCGTTGTTGAGTTCGAGCCAGTGGGCGCCGTTGCCCGCGGCGGCTGTGACCGTACGCAGCTTGTTGCCAGCGTCCATCATCTGGTCGCCGGTGCTCCAGATTTCGAAGCCGTTGGACCCGCCGCGGCTCGGGTCGGGGCGGGTGATCAGGGTCCAGCCTTCGAGTTCCTTCTGCTGTACCAGCGTCGAGGTAGTGTTCCTGTCGCAGACGCTCTCCCAGCCGGTGCGGAATACTTCCCGGCCCGGCGAGATGGAAATCAAAGAAGTAATTGAAGAAATCAAGCTCCCAGCCGGTGCGGAATACTTCCCGGCCCGGCGAGGCCGGCGTATCGGTCAGCACCAGCGTCGGCGCATTGGCCACGGCCGTTACGACCAGGCGGGCGGTGGCGGTATTGGAATCGATCTGGCCATCGTTCACCACGTAGGTGAAGCTGTCTTCGCCGCTCCAATCGGGGAATGGCACGTAGGTCACGGTCTGGTCGGCGTTCTGCGTGAGCGTGCCGTGGGCGGGCTGTGTCAGGATGCGCAGAGAGAGCGTGTCACCTTCGACATCACTGTCGTTCGACATCAGCGCCAACGTGACGCGGCCGTCTTCGGCAAGCGTGGCAAGGTCGTTGCGCGCCACCGGCGCATCGTTCCGCCGTGATCGTGAGGCGGACCCGCGCCTGCGTTTCCGCCTGGCCGTCGCTCACCGCGAAGGCAAAGCCCTCGGCGCCGTTGTAGTCGGCGGCCGGGCGGTAGGTGTAGCTGCCGTCGGCGTTCTTCTCCAGGCTGCCGTGCTGCGGCGTGCCCGGTGTGGCGGTGAGCGCGTCGCCATCGATATCGGAGGCGCCGGCGAGGAAGTTGAGCGTCAGGCTGCCGTCTTCGAGCAGGCTGGCGACGATGGGGCTGACCAGCGGTGCATCGTTTACCGGCGTAAGGGTCAGCACCACTTCAGCCTGAGCGGAATCCAGCTCGCCGTCATTCACCACGTAGGTAAAGCGGTCGGTGCCGTTCCAGTCGGCCGCCGGGGTGTAGCTGAAGCGGCCGTCGGGGTTGAGCGAGAGCGCGCCATGCGCCGGGCCGCTGACGAGGCGGGTCGTGAGTGTGGAGGAATCGATGTCCGCCGCCGTGGCCAGCAGGTTGCCGGTAACGACCTGATCCTCAGGGCCGCTGAGCGCCTGGTGGCCCAGGGTGGGGGCGTCGTTGACGGCGTTGACGACGAAGTGGAGGCGCGAGGCGGTGGTGGCGATGCCGTCGGTGACGCTGAGCTCGACGAGGTCGGTGCCGTGCCAGTCGGCCGTGGGGGTGTAGGTCCAGGTGCCGTCGGCGTTCTGGGTGAGGCGGCCATGCGACGGCAGGGTCGTGACCGTCGCGGTAAGGGTGTCCTGATCGACGTCGCTGGCACCGGCCAGCAGGTCGAGCGTGGCGTTGCCGTCTTTGTCCAGCGTCACCGTGCGCTCGGGCACGACCGGCGCATCGTTTGCCGGGGTGACGGTGAGTGTTACCGTGGCAAGGTTGGAATCAACGCGGCCATCCGAGAGCTTGTAGGTGAAGTGGTCGGTGCCTGACCAGTCGGCATCGGGCGTGTAGCCGATACTGCCGTCGGGATTCACCGCTACGCGGCCGTGCGCGGCAGGGGCCACCAGCACCGGGGCAAAGCCTGACGCGCGGGCGTTGAGGTCGTTGGCCAGGACGTCGATCAGTCGCGGCGTGTCTTCGGCCGTGGTGGCCCGATCGTCGCGGGCTTCGGCGTCCTGCGGCAGGCCGAGGCGCAGGTTGCGGAGGGTGACGCGGCTGTTCTGCGCGGCCGGGTCGTGGCCGAAGCCGATGAGGTCGAAGCTGAGGTTGACCGCGGTGGCGGTAGCGGGGTTGCCGTTCAATCTGGCGAGGTCGATCACGTAGGTGCGGCTCCCGTCGGCATTGACGACGGACGTCACGCCGCTGGCGAGATGTTCCGCGCCGCTGGCCTGGCGGTTGAGGAGGGCGTCGCTGTGCGTGAGGCCGATCCCGCCGAGCAGGGACTGGCCGGTGTTGGCATCGAGAAGTGCGACCTCGAAGGCGTCGTCCGGGCCATCGGCTTGATCACCGAGGGTGGTGTCGGCGACGGTGAAGGAGAGGTAGCGGTCGGCGTCACTGACCATGAACACTTGGTTCAGGCGGGTTTGCACGGTGGCTCCTTCGGCCAGCGTGGCGGCACCGTTTTCGAAGCGGACATCCCCGGTGGTTGCCCAGCCGGAAGCATCGGCAAACTCGGGGTTGGTGAGTTTGGCATTGGCGGCGGTGTCGAACTGCGGCACCAGCGAATCGAAACCGGCCGCGCGGCGGGCGCTGCGGGTGGTGACGACCCGGGTGAAGGGCAGCGGTGCGCCGGGGTCGGTGGGGCCGTAGGGCTGGTTTGGGCTGTCAGTGGAGACGAGCACCCCGGCAAGCCGGAGCAGCGTGGTCTGTTCCTCGGCTGTGAGGGTGCGGCGCACGCCGGGCTGCAGTGTGGCGGCCATGAAGTCGTGCACATCCGTCGTGTGCTCGAGGCCGAGGGCGTGGCCGTATTCGTGCAGGAGGACGGTGAGCAGGTCCATCTTGCCTTCGGCTGTGCTGCCCGGTTTGGCGAACCATTCGTTGGGGTTGCTGGTGGGGAGGAATTCCTCGTGGCCGCTCGGCGTGGGATCGATGAACCAGCCGTAGCCGGCGGCGTTGTCGTCGAGAGTGATATGGGCACCAAAGCCGGTGCCGGTGGTCTGGGCGAGTGGCCCGTCAAGCGGTGCGATATCGACGTCGATACCCCTCAGGGTGCGGTCGATCTCCGCGCCGGCCGGAGCCTGGCCCGAGCCGATGGCCAGTGAGCCCTCTGGTGGCGCAGACAGTCCCGGCAGATCATCAAGTTCGGGGGAGGCGAACGTGGCAAGGCGCTTCGCCCGCCGCTCGGCGCACCGCGTTGCCGGTGTCCCCTTTTCGTACCAGTCGGCGTCGTTGACCTGGTCGACGATGTAGAAGTGCTCGCGCACTTCGTAGCGCTTGCCTTTCAAGTCGATCAAGAACCTAGCGTCGTCAGCGCCACGATAGCCACGCTCGGGGGTGTAAAGGAAGTGCTGACCAACCACAGGACTGACATGTCGGCTGGCCTCATCCGTAGACAATGCCCTCAAGACGCCATGTTGCGCGCCCTTCAGAATCCTGATCTTGGCTTGGGAAACATCGGGTCCTGGCTGGTGTCCTTTCCTCGAGAAAGACCACACTGCATCCGCAGGTGATACTACTATCGCTCGACGATCGCCCAACGGATTGTCGGGGCTCTGCACAACTTGACACCCCCAATCGAACACCATGTCCGGCTTGCGCGCTGCGGCATGAACCTGTGGCGGCCTTGGTGAGGCAACCGTTGGCGTCATGGGCGCCTCGGCCGCCAAGAGATACGGCAACAATAGAGTGGATAGCATGTCGCTTGCTCCTGAAAGGCTTTCTCCGGAAAGGCTTGCCTGACTCGGCGCCGACTCAACCTTGGTGATTCCCGCCAAGTCCTGCGGGCTATTCAGACGTTTCGGCGTGGCGTAGCCGCCAATCGGCATGCGCTCTGGCGGACGAAGATAAACGTGGAAATGGTGATGGTGCGGAGTGACCGCGGAATGCGGTATGCCGAGCCGCTCCAATACCCGATTCATGCTGAGGAGCGGGTTTTCGTTGCGCGCCGAACTGCCAATCAGCACTTTCTTGATCAGACCCCCAGCCTGCGAACCGTTGCCAAACAGCGCCGTCCGGATATCCAGCGTCCTGTCGGTTGCGGATGCCACGCCATTGCGGATCGGCAAGTTCTCCCAGGAACCGGTATCGCTGACGGCGCCGTTCGCGCCAACCTGGTCACGCTGGCTGATGTCGTACAAGGCGAGGAAACTCTTCATCGCCGCCCGCTGATTGTTGGGGTACACCCGCGGCAAGGTCCCGGAATTCAGATCGCCCTCGCTCCCGATCAGGATCTTGGCGTCCGCTTTGCTCCAGTGACCCGCGTTGGCGAGGACGGCCTGTCTTACGCGGGGATCTTCCGGTTCGCTTGCTTTGCGCGTTTGATCATAGTCCAGAAACCCCGCCTCTTTGAATCCCAAATCAAAAGCCATCCCCACATCATGCGTGGCGTGCGGTCCTCCGTAAGGCGGCCGTTTCGCTGTCCCGTACAAGGTCGGACTGCTGATGCCGTTGAAGCGGATCGTCGTGTTCTGCAGCGCCGGATTGGCAAACGTGTAGCCCCGCACCCAGTCGTACAGCCAGCTCGATCCGTAGTTCTCCTTGAATCCCTGTCCGTCGATAACCGTCACAAAGCCCGGCGACGTTCGCAGCGAAGTGAAGACATCCATCCAGTGCGGCGCATTGTAGGCGTTGAGCCAGGCGGTCGTGCCGTCGCCGTCGTTAGCCTGCAGGATGCCGTCCTTCTTGATGTCCCTCTCGGCACCGAACTTGGAGCTGACCTCGGCATTGTAGTTGACGACCGATTCGAAGAGCTTGAGGGCGCTCTCTTCCTGCGCGGTAAACCGCCCATCAATCTTGAAGTCGTGCGGGACGATCCGATCGTCGACCTCCCTGCCATTGGCGTCGCGCTGTTTCTTCGGCGTCACCGCTTCTCCCTGCTCGTTCAGATAAGGAACGCCGAATACCGGATACCCCAGATACCGCAACCGCTGCTCGACCCGCCAGACATCGAGCGCCTGGGCATC
>DAOLKI010000142.1:0-6494 GCA_035331665.1 Rhodocyclaceae bacterium | reverse complement strand
GAGTCGTACCGGAGCCGGGTGCCGAAAGGCGCCCGGCTTTTTTCTTGTAACATCGACCACGCCGCAACACCGAGGTCCGCCATGACGAACCAAGACACCCCATTCCCCAACAGCCCAGTGATGCCCGAGATGTTCGAGGGCGGCAAGGTGATCCGCTTCCGGTGCCGCAAGGGCATAGGCTGCTGGAACCAGTGCTGCAGCAACATCGACATCTCGCTCACGCCTTACGACATCCTGCGACTGAAGAATCGGCTGGGGATCAGTTCCACGCAGTTCCTCGCCGATTACACCGTCCCCTACGAGATGGAGAAGGACGGCATCGCCGGCGTCAAGATGCGAGCGGTGGATGGCGGCACCGCCTGCCGCTTCATGAAGCCCGAGGGCTGCGACGTCTATGCCGACCGCCCGACCGCCTGCCGCTATTACCCCGTCGCGCTGTTGTCCATGCGCAAGCAGGATGAATACGTGGACCAGGACCGCTATGCGCTGGTCCAGGAGGAGCACTGCCTGGGACACCAGGAGCCGCGGGAACTCACGGTCGCCGAATACCGGCAGGAGCAGGGCCTGGAGGACTACGACGAACTGGCCCGGGGCTGGCGCCAGCTCGTGCTGAAGAAGAAGTCCTCGGGACCCACGATCGGCAAGCCCTCGATCAAAAGCCGCCAGCTTTTCTTCATGGCCTGCTACGACATCGACCGCTTCCGTGCCTTCTTCGAGAGCGAGGCCTTCACCGGGCTCTTCGCCCTGCCCGAGGACGAAAGGCGGCAATTGCTCGCGGACGAGACGGCCCTGCTGCAGTTCGCCTTCCGCTTCCTGCGCCAGGTCCTGTTCGGCGAGATGACCATCGCGCTGCAGGAAGGCGCTGCCGCGACGCGGCGGGAGAAGGTCAAGGACAAGGCCCTGCAGCAGGAGCGTGAGGCCGCCGAGAAACTTGCCCAGGCCGAGGAGGGGGACGTCCTCGATGACGACTGAAGGCGCCGCGCTCCACGCGCTGGCGCCGGAACTGGAGCGCATCGCCGAGGAGCCCTACTACCATGCCGCCGGGGACGAGGCGGCCCTGTTCGAGGCTGCCGCCGCAAAACGCCTCCCCGTGCTGTTGAAGGGGCCAACGGGATGTGGCAAGACCCGTTTCGTGGAGTACATGGCCTGGAAGCTCGGGCGGCCCCTGGTCACCGTTGCCTGCCACGACGATCTGACCACGGCCGACCTGGTGGGGCGCTACCTGCTGATCGGCGAGGAGACGGTTTGGCTCGACGGACCGCTCACCGCGGCCGTGCGCGCCGGCGCCATATGTTATCTGGATGAGGTGGTGGAGGCGCGCAAGGACACCACGGTGGTGATCCATCCCCTGGCCGACACCCGCCGGGTGCTGCCGGTGGAGAAGCGCGGCGAATTGGTGCGCGCCGTCCCGGACTTCATGTTGGTGGTGTCCTACAACCCGGGTTACCAGAGCGTGCTGAAGGAACTCAAGCAGAGCACCCGACAGCGCTTCGTGGCCATCGATTTCGATTACCCGCCGCCGGACGTGGAGGCCGCCATCGTCGCCCGGGAGACCGGGGTGGCCGTGCAGACCGCGGGAGCCCTGGTCAAGCTGGGGGGGCTCACCCGGAATCTCCGTGGCCAGGGGCTCGACGAGGGGGCCAGTACCCGCCTGCTGGTGCATGCCGGGCACCTGATCGCCGCGGGAGTGCCCGAACGCTCTGCCTGCGAGGCGGCCATCGGGCGGGCGCTGGGGGACGAACCCGACATCGTGGCGTCGCTGGATGACCTCATCGCCGCCGTCTTCTGACGACACCTCCCGGCTCACCGTCGCCGAACTGCGGGAGCGCGTCGACCGCATCTTCTATTTCGACATCTCCTCCGGGCGCAGCTACGAGAGCCTGATCGATGCCCTCGCCCTCCTGCCGCGCAGGAAACAGGACTTCGCGCTGCATTGGGGGGCGGTCGCCGCCCAGACCCACCTGGAAATCGGGTACATGGTGATCCTCCAGGCGGCCCAGGCCTTGCGCCGCATGGAAGCGTCCGTTGCCGAGGAATGGGTGATCGCGGCCCTCGATGCCTATGACGCATCAGGCGTCCGGGCCGCCGTGGCCTGCCTGCGCGACATGGACGGATTCCTCGCCAGGCAGGGCGAAACCGGCAGCCGTCTCACCCTCGGTGCGGTGGAGGGCCGCCTCGGGCGCTTTCTGCAGGGGCTGTCCGGGCGCCCATTGCGGGTTGCCGCCGGCGAGTCGGCATGGACCGACACCGAGACCCTGTTCCTTCCCCCGGCCATCGACGCCGGCTCGCGCGAAGCAAACCTGGTCGCCTACAAGGCCATCGCCGGACTGCTCTGGGCCCAGGCCCGGTTCGGGACGTTCAATGCCGAGCTGGAGGCAGCCCTCACGGAAGCCGCCGGAGAAGCGTCCGGCGAACGGTATGAGCGGGCCCTCGGGTGGTTCCCCGTCCTGGAGGCCCTGCGCCTGACCGCGTGCGTGGACCGCGACCTGCCGGGCCTCGCCCGCGACATGGCCGTGCTGACTGCCGACCTGCCGCCGGATCTCGCGGCGATCCGGGCGGACCTGGCGCGGCGCGATGCCACCGTGACGGACAGTCTCGCCTGGCTTTCCGGAATGCTCGACCGGGCGCCGCCACCGCCCGGCCTGCGCGGCGAGGTACGGCCCGGCGCGGTCGCGCGGGTCCGGTCGGAGCGGATAGGCCGGGATACGGAGATCCTGCGCAAATCCCTCGCCGGCCTGATGGCCGCCCTGGGTCGCCAGGGTGCCGACGACGGCACCATGGACATCGCCGTCGAGACCGGCAGCCTGGAAGTCGAACTGAGCGTCGACGGCCAGGTCGTCAGTCTGCCGCCGGACGGTCGCGCCGCCGCCCAGTCGCTGATCCAGGACCTGGGGCTGATCCCGCCCGAATGCATGACGCCGGCCGGTCCCGGCGATTGGAAGCCGACCGACCGGCAGGACCCGGGCCCGACGGCCACGATGGAGACCCGCGCCGACGCGCTCTATGACGAGTGGGATTACCGGCGCGGCGCCTACCGGCGCCAATGGTGCCACCTCTACCTGCATGAGATGGCCCCGGGCGATGCCGCCTTCGTCGGCGAGGTGCGCCGCCGCCACCAGCCCCTGATCCGCCAGTTGCGCCGTCGCTTCGAGGCCCTGCGCGGCGAGGACCGCATCCTGCGCCGCCAGCCGGACGGCGAGGATCTGGACCTGGATGCCCTGGTGGCGGCCGTCGGCGACCGGCGGGGCGGCGCGGAACCCGGCGAAAGGCTGTTCAAGCGGCGGAGCCGCGCGGAGCGCTCGCTGGCCGCCGCCTTTCTGGTCGACATGAGCGGCTCCACCAAGGGTTGGGTCAACGAGGCCGAGCGCGAAGCCCTCGTGATGCTTTGCGAGGCCCTGGAGATGCTGGACGACCGTTACGCCATCTGGGGTTTTTCCGGCTGGACCCGCACGCGCTGCGACCTATACCGGATCAAGGACTTCGACGAAGGGTACGACAATGCCGTCCGCGGGCGGATCGCCGCGGTCGAGGCGCGGGATTACACCCGCATGGGGCCGCCGATCCGGCACGTGACCGGCCTGCTCGCGCGGCAGCCGGCCCGACACCGCCTCCTCGTCAATCTGTCGGACGGCCGGCCGGACGATTTCGGCGACGAGTACCGAGGTCATTACGGCGTCGAAGACACCCGCCAGGCCCTCCTGGAGGCCCGCCAGGCGGGTGTCCGCGCTTATTGCGTCACCATCGACCGGCACGGCGCCGACTACCTGAAGCGCATGTACGGCCCGGCCGCCTACACCGTGCTCGACGATGTACGCAAGCTTCCCCTGAAGGTGGCCGACATCTACCGCAGGCTCACCACCTGAAACAGCCGCCGGGCCGCGCAGTCTCAGTTGCGGAAGCCGTACTCCAGCGTGAAGAAGGCGGGATTCAGGGCTGCCATCGGGCCACGCAGCTTGTCCAGCTCGGCCGCCGGTCCATGCACTTCCAGGCAGGTGATCTCGGCGAGCTTCAAGGCCTCCTGAAGAAGGGCGCCCACATTGTCCAGGTGGGCCAGCACGCCTTCCGCGTCGGCATATCCCTCGCGGCAATGGACCCGGTCGCCGTTGAAGGTGAAGCCGTAATACATGCATTTGGGCTCCGCCTGAGTCTTTTCGACGAAGCGCTCGCACAAGGAACGGAAGGCGGGCAGGTTGCCCTCGCCGATCTTGAAGTAGGGGACGAGGCTGCAACACGTATCTTTGGCCGGCATGGGATTCTCCTCTGTTGTGGTTGGGCGTCCGCGTCTCCGACGCGACCGCCACGATGCCACAAAACCGGCCGGCCTGAAACTTCCGGCGAACGATCAGCAGACGGGCCGCCGCCGGCCCGACGCCACGAACAGCGGGTCTGCCAGCGGGGTCTCCCCGGCATGCCGGTCGTGCGCCGGCCGCGCAAATCCGCGCAGGGTTTCGCTTTCCAGGCGACCGAAAGCCCCTGACCGGGCGAGCAGGTCCAGCACCCAACCCAGACGCTCGAAAGGCCGCAGGTCGAGCCACAGGCGCGGGACCTTCGGCGGGAACCAACGCTCGGAGAAGCTCACGACGAACACGCCGTCCGGGCGCAGCACCCGCGCCACCTCGCGGATCACGCTCGCCGGGTCGCGCAGGTACTCGATGGACAGGCTGCACAGCACCGCGTCGAATTCTCCCGGGCCCCAGGGCAGGGAAGGATGCCGGTTGAGATCCTGGACCACGCGCCGGCCGAGCCGCGGGTTCGCCGCCAGTTCCTGCGCGTTGAGACCGAGGCCGGTCGCCTCCAGGTCCAGGTCCGGCAGATGGGAATTCCAGCTCGCCATCAGGTCGAGCACCCGCATGCCCGTGGCGAGTCGCCGGCCGTGAATCGTCCGCAATTCGTCCAGCGCCGTCGCGTCGAGATGATCCACGTGGCGGGGTTGCCGGTAGAAGACCGCGTCGTCCGTCTCGTCCTCCCGGGCCAGGTCCGAACCGTAATCCACCTTTTCCCCCAGCGGAGGTGCCTGCAGCCCCGGGCCCCCCGCAGACGCCAGCAGGGCCAGATCCGGGTAGCCCGGGACGGACCCCGCCGGCAATGCAGCGGCGCCGGGCGGGAAGCCGCGATGGGATACCGTGACCGGCACGCCGGCCAGGGGATGGTTGAAGTCGGCCCAGGACAGGCCCGATCGATCCCGCCCGAATCGGAATCCGGGGGCGGTTCCCGGGATCGCGATGCGTGATCCCGCCAGCCTTCGGTTCGGGTACCAACGGCCGGGCACCAGGCCGCCGGGAGCGGCGGCCAGCGGAACGCGGGCGTCGGCGCGCCACGCGTGCAGCAGGCGCGTGCCCGTCTGCGGAGGTGCAGGCAAGGCTCCGGCGAAGGCATGCCGGTCCCGGTGCCGGGCCAGCGGCCCGGCCCAGTCCAGCACGACCTGCGCGATGGGGCGGTCACCCATTGCGGTCGAGGCGCCTCAGTCGCCCGTCGCCCCGGCCACGCTGCAGCGTCGGCAGCACGTCTTTCCTCCGCAAGGGAATGCGCCAATCGCATCCTTCGGCGGATTCTATGCCAAACGCAAGGCGGGTGCCGGCGGCACCCCCCCCGGTCAGGCGGCCAGCGCCGCCTCGATCTCGGCGAAGGTGTGGGCCACCTCGAAAGTCTGCAGGGAAACGCCGAGCTGGCGGCCCACCTGGGTGGCCGAGAAGATCCCGCGGATCGCCTCGTCGCCGGTGAGCGGGTCCTTGTCCACGACCAGGGCGTGCTGACGGCCGAAGTCCTTCAGGGTGGCGATCACGTGGCCGACCTCGGCCCGCAGCACGTCGGCGTATTCGATGACGTCCATGTCGGTCCGCGACACCATCAGGTCCTTCACCAGCAGGTCGCCGTGCCGGCCACCGTTCTGCTGCAGCATCTTGATGGGCTTCTCGCCCATGGTGTCCCGGGCGGTGATCAGGCCGAGCACCTCGCCATCCGGCGCCGTGACGAGCAACAGCCGGACGCCCCGGGCGATCATCGCCTGGTTGGCCTGGGCCACGGTGGCCTGCGGGCCGATGGTGGCGGCCGACACCCGGCGCAGGTCGGTCATCACCTCGACCGCGGCAGAATCCACGGCCACTTTGCGCACCTCGTCGGGTTCGTGGCACGCGGCACCGGCCACGAGCTTGCGATGCGGCAGGACCTTGTATACGGCTCTTTCCATGTTCGTCTCCTCCTCGTCTCGTTGGGGCGGCGGGGCGGCCCGAAAAAAAGTTTAGGCCGGAAGCAAGGCCATGCAAAACGATATTTTCGATAGGGTATTCAGTTTCCCAACTGCGGCGGAGCAGCATTGCAGCGTACGCGTCGGCGGTGCGCCAAATGAAAACGGCGCCCGCAGGCGCCGTCTTCCGATCCGCAGTCCCCTTACGTCCGGGGGGCGGTCCGGCGCCGCGCCGCCGCGCCCAGGGGCCCCAGGCCGGCCAGCATCATCGCGTGGGGCTCCGGCTCCGGTACCGCCGAGATGGTCATCG